>JBALXG010000064.1:0-10022 GCA_036961055.1 Leeuwenhoekiella sp.
TCAGTTAAATGAATTAAAGTTTAAATTTAAGAAAACGATTGAATTTTTTTTGAATAACTTAGCAATCATTAAATATGAATCCTTTTGGGTGGTTTTATATACTTGATCTTTAATTTAATAAACAACAAACTAAATGATTAAATCTTACATGAAATTTAATTCGGTAGCCTTGCTTATAGCAACGCTTGCAGTCATAACGGGATGCAAGAATAATGAGTCTTCTTATGCTTCAGAAGTCACCGAAACTACTGTTGCTAGTGATTCACTTACTCAGGGAAATCTAAGCAACCAGCCACTGGTGACAGATATTTACACGGCAGATCCTTCTGCTCATGTTTTTGAAGGAAAATTATTTATTTATCCATCCCATGATTATGAATCTGGTATTCCTGAAGATGATTTAGGAAGTCATTTTGATATGAAAGACTATCATATTTTATCCATGGATAGTGTAGGAGGGAAGGTGACAGAAAGTGATGTCGCATTAGATATTAAGGATATCCCGTGGGCAGGAAGACAGCTCTGGGCACCTGATGCAGCTGAAAAGGATGGGACATATTATTTGTATTTCCCCGTAAAAGATAAAAAAGATATTTTTAGAATGGGTGTTGCCACAAGCAAAAATCCTGAAGGACCATTTACTGCTGAAAAAGAGCCCATAAAAGGCAGTTTTAGCATAGATCCAGCGGTTTTTAAAGATAAAGACGGATCGTATTATATATATTTTGGCGGAATCTGGGGCGGTCAGCTACAACGCTGGACTTCCGGGAAATATGTAGATGAAGACTCATATCCCGCCGACAATGCACCAGCATTAAGCCCTAAAATAGCGAAGTTAAGTGACGATATGCTTCAGTTTGCCGAGGATCCTCAGGATGTGCAAATTTTAGATAAAGAAGGAAATCCATTAACTGTAGGCGACAATGACAAACGTTTTTTTGAAGCAGCCTGGATGCATACATATAATGGTAAATATTATTTTTCATATTCCACAGGAGATACTCACAATATTGCCTATGCGATAGGTGATAATCCTTACGGTCCTTTTACTTATCAGGGTGTAATTTTAAAACCTGTTTTAGGCTGGACAAATCACCATTCTATTGTAGAATATCAGGGTAAATGGTATCTATTTTATCATGATAGTTCACTATCTGGTGGTAAAACGCATCTGCGAAGCGTAAAGGTTACAGAGCTACATTATAACGATGATGGCACGATGCAGACTATTGATGCAATGGTAGAGTCGCCAGAATAAATTAAAGATCAGGAATAGTTTATCTTCTGGTGAATAAAAACACAAGGTTTGAAAAAAATATATAGTCTATTACTTGTCTTAACTCTCTGCCTGACTTTTTGCAGTGTTGAGGCACAGATCAAATTGCCTAAACTCATTGCAGACGGGATGGTTTTACAACGAGATACTCCCATTAAAATCTGGGGCTGGGCGACGCCGCAAGAAGCAATCGTTATAAATTTTGCAAATAAAAGTTACAAAACGGTAGCAGACAATGACGGAAACTGGCAAATAAAAATAAAGCCTACTCAGGCAGGCGGTCCTTATAAAATGCGCGTTAAAGGTGAAAATGAGATTATTGTAAATGATATCATGATAGGAGACGTCTGGCTTTGCTCCGGGCAGTCTAATATGGAAATTCCTATGTCACGCGTTAGTCCGTTATATGGTGAAGAAATTGCTACAGCAGATAATCCTGACATTCGTTATTTTGAAGTTCCTAAAACCTATAATTTTAATCAACCTCAAAAAGATATTGAAGGCGGAAAGTGGGAAAAGGTTAATGCAGAAAATATAGAACATTTTTCTGCCGTGGCTTATTTTTTTGCTAAAAACCTTAGTGCCGATTTAAAAGTGCCTATAGGATTAATAAATTCTAGTCTGGGTGGTTCTCCGGCTGAAGCCTGGTTAAGTGAGGAAGCATTAAAGAAATTTCCAGATCATTATGCCGAAGCTCAAAAGTACAAGGACAGCAGTTTTATAAAAAGCATAGAGCAGGGCGATCAGGATCGCATTCATGGCTGGTATAATGAACTCAATAAAAAGGATATTGGTCTGGCAGAAGATTGGAAATCTATAAATCTGGATTCTTCAGATTGGGGCGAAATGAATATCCCCGGCTACTGGGCAGATACAGATCTGGGAAAGATTAATGGCTCTGTTTGGTTTACAAAAAAAATAAATATTCCTCAAAAATGGGCTAACCATCCTGTTAAATTACTTATGGGAAGAATTGTAGATGCAGACTCAGTTTTTGTGAATGGAAATTTTGTAGGAAATACAACGTATCAATATCCTCCCAGAAGATATGAAATTCCGGCGCAGACTCTTAAAACTGGCGAAAACATAATTACTGTAAGAGTTATTAATGAATCTGGTAGAGGAGGTTTTGTAGAAGATAAACCATATAAGTTGATTTACAATAATGAGGAAATAACTCTTGAAGGTAGCTGGAAATATAAATTAGGTGTAGAAATGCCATATTTAAAAGGACAGACATTTATTCGCTGGAAGCCGGAAGGACTTTATAATGCAATGATTAATCCACTTATAAATTATGCGATTAAAGGGGTTATTTGGTATCAGGGAGAATCTAATGCAGATGCACCAGATGAATATCAGGATTTGTTCTCAACCTTAATTAAAGACTGGAGAAATAAATGGGGGCAAGGCGATTTTCCGTTTTTATATGTACAGCTAGCAAATTATATGGCGGCTAAAGAAGAGCCAGGTGATAGTAACTGGGCTCGTCTGCGGG
The DNA here is from genome assembly GCA_036961055.1 of Leeuwenhoekiella sp. Lineage (GTDB taxonomy): Bacteria > Bacteroidota > Bacteroidia > Flavobacteriales > Flavobacteriaceae > Leeuwenhoekiella. The sequence goes on from JBALXG010000064.1 coordinate 2,775, forward strand.
ATGCACAGTTAAAAACATTATCGATGCCCAATACGGGAATGGCTGTCGCAACAGATATAGGTGAATGGAATGATATTCACCCATTGAATAAGAAAGCCGTAGGCGACAGGCTGGCGCAGGCGGCTAAAAATGTAGCATATGGGGAGGATATTGTGCCCGGCGGACCTGTTTTTAAATCGGTTAAAAATAAGGATGATAAAATGATTATTTCCTTTAAAAATGTAGGTTCAGGACTGATAGTAAAAGGAGATAAACTTGAGTATTTTTCAATTGCCGGAGAAGACAAAAAATTTGTTTGGGCTAAGGCTAAAATTGAAGGAGACAAGATAATAGTTTCAAGCCCCGAAGTTAAAAATCCTGTGGCGGTACGTTACGGCTGGGCAGATAATCCTGAGGGAGCTAATCTCTATAATAAAGAGGGATTTCCTGCTTCGGCTTTTAGAACAGATAGCTGGTAGAATACATTTTTCTTAATAAAAACTAAAACCTGTAGCATTTGCTGCAGGTTTTATTGTTTTAAAAATATCTGAATTTTTTTTCCAAAAAAACAGGGTAAATATGCCATTTTTGAGTAAAGTAAAATCATAATTTTATTCTTAGCTGAATAATTATGCAGGTCTAAACTTTATCTTTAAACCCAATTATAAATTATAAAAATGGGAATTTTAACAGCGCAGGTTTTTGGTGCATTTTTCGGCTTTTTTGCCATAGTTTTTGGAGCTTTTGGCGCTCATGCTTTGAGAAAAAAATTTGATGACAGCCAGATAGCCGCATTTGAAACAGGCGTAAAGTATCAAATGTATCACGCCATTGTTCTACTTATTATAAGTTTTAACCTGAGTTTTAATTCAACACTTGAAACTGTAATTGTCAACTTTTTTATAATAGGGACATTTCTTTTTTCCTTTAGTATTTACGGTCTGTGCCTATCTGGCGCCGCTGGGAATAAATGGAAATTTTTAGGTCCGGTTACACCACTTGGTGGTTTATTTTTAGCTGGTGGGTGGTTGTTGCTTTTAATCTATTTTATAAAAGATTTCATTTAAACATCAGAAATTCATTCTATATTCATTAATAAACATATTATTAGTTTTGTCATGCTGAACTTGTTTGGTATCGTATTTAGAGCGGGGTGTGACTCAAACAATCCCGAAAGCTTTCCAGACATGGTGACGTCAGGATTATTGATGAAACTTTACAGATATAAATGAAATTAATCATCTAATTATTATCCAAATAAAAAGCCTCGGAAAAATTTTTCCGAGGCTTGAATTATAATTTAGTTTTCCTGATTTTCTTGCTTATTTTCCATCAAATTTCACAGATGTTACTGCCGCTGGTGATTCTGTAGCAGTTTTATTTTCAGGTGATTTATATGTGAAATAAATGGTATGAGATTTTCCATCAGTAACTGGTTCAATAGTTATAGGCGCCACTCCGTCAGTCTGTTGTGCGCCCGGAGTTTTCATACTTCCTTTTCCTATTAATTTTCCATCTGGAGAATCTAAATGTACTTCAAAGTCAAATCCATTTTTAATTTCACCTTGCCAGCTCATTGCTACATTAGCCTGTTTTATACCAGTAAGATCAAAATCAGGAATAGAAAACCAGCCACTATCTGCTGGTAATAGCAATAAATTTTGACCACCATAATTCATAGCTGTAAAACCTTCTGCTTTTGTGTCTTCAGTAAAAGAAATCGTATTACTAGGAATGGTTAATTGCGTGCTGCCTGTTAGCGATTTGCTGTTTTCAGCTCCGCGATCTGTATAACTTGCCGTCAATACCATTACTTTACCTGAAGCATCTGCTGGAGGTGTTATTGAGCCTGAAGCTGGAAGTGATTTAATTTGTGCATTGTCACTTGCGAGAGACATGATATAGGCTATGATTTGTTTTGTATCGGTTTCACTTAAATTGGGATGTGCAGGCATCATAACTTCGCCCCATGCACCCGCGCCACCTTCTACAATCTTATGGCTCAAATAGTCATAGATGTCTTTTTTGTCTTTATATCTTTTAGAAACATCCATATAAGCAGGGCCAACAGATTTTTCATTCATTTTATGACAGCTTCGGCAATCAAGTGTTTGAGTAAGTGTTTTACCCATAATTGTCGCTGCAACTTCCTGATGACCTAATGACTGAGATGCGCCATCTGTACCTTCAACATAATCTACAGCCACAAAGATATTAGTAGGATCTATATTGTTTGCATCTTCTTTGTCTTTAACAGACACATCGTATTTAACGGGCACGCCTGGCATGAAAATAGACTTATTACCACCATCAATTTCAATACTTACGGTAGGTCTTTCATTACCGGCAAAAACGGTAACTACATCGCTTTGCGCAGATTCACCTTTACTATCTTTAACAGTAACGGAAACTCTGTACTCTCCTGCATCATTATAAGTATATTCAATTTCAGGATTTTTAGTCTCTTTAGTTTCATTATTGCCAAGATCCCAAAGGTAAGTAACCTCATCTTTTTCACGATCTCTTGCAGTTACTGTTGCCTTAATTTTTAAAGGAATAGAACCAGAAGTTTTATCAACTTCTATACCTTCTACAAGAGGAGGGCGATTACCGCCATTATAATCAATTCGAGCAAGACCAGAGTCGGCATTTTGTGAGAACCAGCCGCTACCGTATTCAAGAAGATAAATTTTGCCATCCGGACCTACTTCCATGTCAATAAGTGAATTCAGTTTAACATCCGGAGCAAAAGGTTCCATCTTATCAAAATCACCGTTAGGTTGCAGCGTTACGGCTTTCATCCAGCCTCGCATCCAGTCATAAATAATAAGTTTGCCGTTATAATATTCTGGAAGAGCGGTTTCTTTAGGAAACATATCGTTATAATATACGGGACCGGCCATAGCATTTCTACCGCCTTGTCCCAGCTGAGGAAATTCTGCTGAAGCAGTATAAGGATACCAGATGTATGCAGAATGCGCAGGGGGTAATTCGGTTAGACCTGTGTTATTCTGAGAATTATTCATTGGTTTTTCAGGGTTAAAAGCCTCACCGCTTTCACCCGTACTATAATCATATTGTCTATATGGAATATTGTTCCCAATAAATAGAGGCCAACCGTAATTTCCTGCTTTTTGAGCCTGATTTACTTCATCATAACCACGAGGTCCACGGGTTTGTAAGCTATCATTATTTGCATCTGGGCCCACTTCTCCCCAATACAGAAAACTGTTTTTCTGATCTACAGAAATACGATACGGGTTACGATGCCCCATAGTATAAATTTCAGGTCTTGTTTTAGCTGTTCCTTCAGCAAAAAGATTGCCTTGCGGAATGTCATAAGTCCCATCTTCATTAACCTTAATACGCAGAATCTTTCCGCGTAGATCATTAGTGTTTCCTGCAGATCTGCGAGCATCAAACTGGCGATGACCAGGGATGTCATTAAGCGGCGCGTAACCACTATTTACATATTTTACGTCCTTTTCATCAAAGGGAGTTGAGTTGTCACCGGTAGATAAGTATAATAATTTATCTGGTCCAAAGGCTATAGAACCACCTGTATGACAGCAAATCTCGCGTTGCGTATCTATCTCTAAAATTTTCTCTTCTGAAGCTTTATCAAAAACATCATTTTCAAATTTAAAACGGGAAAGTCTGTTAATAGATTTATTTCCCGTAGGGCTGTAATACACATAAACCCAGTGATTTTTTTCGAAGTCAGGATCTTTCTGAAGTCCCATTACTCCTTCTTCAGCATTAACGCCCGGAGTATGTAAAGTTTTGCAATACACGTCAAGAAAACCTACCTGACTAACTTTTTGGGTATCATTTTTATAAAGCATAATTCCGCCGCGTCGCTGTGCGACAAGAATATCAAGATTAGGCAGAATTGTCATTTCAGTAGGTTCAAAAAACTCACCTTGGGATAGTTGAACTTTAGTAAAGCGATCTGCATCGGGAGCAAATTGAGTTGTTGCTTTATCATAATCCAGCTCTTTATTATCATCTATTGCATACTCAATACCGCCTAGTAAATGTTTTAAATAGGTTTCATCACTGTAGCTCTCATCAGTATGTCCCAGTTCTGTATAAAATGAACGGCCACCGTCATAATCATGATACCAACTCATAGGGTGGTTACTTCCATTAATGCCACCTTCATACGATTTTTCATCTATTGAAATGAGCACATTTATATCAGGGCTTATATCTTTAAAATTATAAAGCTCGTCTGTTCTGTGCCAAATGGAATCTTTAAAAAAGCTCGTGGCAGGAAAATCCTTATCTTTTATAATAAAATCTGCTTCCTGAGTTTTTGGGTGACTAGTAAAGTAAGCACCAACTAATCTGCCGTACCATTTCCAGTCATATTCTGTATCTGTAGCAGCATGAATACCTACAAAACCCCCACCTGATTGAATATATCTTTCAAAGGCAGCTTCCTGATGTGCATCAAGAACATCTCCTGTTGTACTTAGAAATATAACAGCGGCATAGTTTTTAAGTGACTCATCACTAAATTTTTCAGCGTTTTTTGTAGTGTCTACTTCAAAGTTGTTTTCTGTACCCAGTTTTTGTATCGCTGCAATTCCTTTTGGAATAGAAGCGTGCTTAAAGCCCATAGTTTTTGAAAAAACCAGAACTTTTGGCTTTTTATTTTGGTCTTTAGAGCAGGAAGAAAATAGGAGGATTACTAGGAGAGGAAGGAGTAAAAATAATTTTTTCATTATGGCAATATTGTTGAAAATAAATAGGTATGAACTATCACGATGTAATGGTTGAAAGTACAATTTATTTAGAACAATCAAAACGTATTAAACATTCTTACAAAAAAATATAATCAAAAAATCGGTTTTATACTAAGAGTAAGTTTATTATGATTTTAATTTATTCATTATTAGTGATTTAAAATTATTATTTATTAAGAAGTAATCTATGCTTAAAAAAAAATCTGTCTAGAATGTATGATTTTCGGTCTAAATACGGCATTTTTCAGCCTTTTTATTTTTCCATTTTTATTTAAAAAGTCTTTGTAAAAGAACAAAAGAGGTGATTTTAACAATCACCTCTTTTGTTTACAACAGATCAATTAGTTGTACTTACTTCTTAATTAGCTTTTGAGTTGTTACAAATTTGTCGGACGAAACTTTAACCAGAGTTATTCCTGATGCCAGATTTTCAGTATTTAAAGTATATTGTAATTGACCTTTTAATGAATACTGCCCCAGTTTTTTTCCAAAGATATCAATTAATTCTACTGTAATTGGGCCGTTGTCAAGTACACGTAAATTAAAATGATTGTCAGTTAATGGATTAGGAAAGAGCGTCAGTTGAGGTTTACCATTCTTATAGACATAAGATTCTATACCCAGGTTAATAGCATTGGGATAATTATCTGCAAGATATTGAATCCCCTCTTTTGCCGTTTCAAAGCTACCTCCATCAAAACCTCTATAATCCCAGGCCATAGCACCCGCATAACCATATTCTATGGCTAGTTGATAGGCTTGTGTTGTTGTATAATGAGGATCTGCAGTAGCATCAATAGCCTTTGTAGGAAACTCACCAATTAAAATGGGTTTATCTAGTTGCCACCAGTCTGCAGGCCGGTGAAAGGGAGATAGATTATTACCAAAATTTTCAGGATAATAATGCACTTGGTAAAAATCGAGAATACCGTCAGGATCACCTCCAGCAGCAATTAACCTGTCATCTCTGTAATAATTTGTGTTTCCTTCAATATCTGTCAATGCTCTAAAGCTCCACGAACCTGTTGAGACGAGTGCTTTAGGTACGGTTCTGTGAATAGCAGCTGCTGTAAGATTAACAAACTGCTGTACATATAACATTTGGGTTTTTACGGGTGTCCATCCAAATTCCTGTGTCATTCCTTCTGCTTCATTAAATATCTCCCATGATAATACCGCAGGATGATTACCTATTTGTTCTAGAATTGGTATGAGTGCATTGTCTATATAGGTCTGGGTTTTTTCTTTGCTTTCTACAAAGTTTTTCATCATCTCCTGATCCTGACCCTGAGGTTGCAGCATGTCAAATGACCACAAACACATACTTATTTTTATACCTCTTTCATACGCCATGTCCAGAACAGTTTTCATATTGGCAATAGTGTTAGGATTGAGACCGGTAACATTTCCCTGTGCATCAAAAATAGGGCTTTGACTACCGTTTGTATGTAACCACCAGCGCATTGCATTTCCTCCTGCAGCTTGAATGCTATTTAAAACATCTTCAAAATATGCGGCATCAAGAGTGACGATGTCTCTTGCAAAATCATCCCAGGCAAGGTTAATACCATTTGCAAAAATTAACTGATCTGTATTAACTGCAGAAATTCTGTTATTACCATTATTAGTAGGATCCCCTACAAATACCTTTAACTGGTCTGTATCAGTATTTCCTTCAGCATCTGTAACGAGCAGTGTAATATCATTTTGACCCATATTACCTTCATACTGCACCTGAATCCCGTTTCCTATTACAGTGGTGCCAGAAGACCAGAGGTAGGAAACTATGTCATCATTAGGATCTGTAGTAGCAGAAGCGTCCAGCGTAAAAGTTGCTAATCCGTCACCATCTATATCCATTTTTACCTGTTCAGGTCCTGCATCGGCTATGGGAGATGGACTAATTTCATTATCAATTGAAAAATAATCAATATCCATATAACCCCAGCTTGCTCGTATCTCAATCGTATTCGTACCAGCATCAAGATTAATTTGGCCTACATCTAAAGTAGTAAAAGTGGCACTTTCAGGAAAAATAATTCCCTGAATCATAGCACCATTTACATATAAATCCTGTGTTTTTTCGCCATATTCAGCGCGATAGCCCAATGTTAGAAAGTAGAGACCTGCGGTTTCCCTATCTACCGAAATAGATATGTTGCCTGTGGCTTGAAAAACCACATATCCTGTCCCAGAAAATCCGGTAACTGCTGTGCTTACAGTTGCATCTGTAACGGTTCCATCTTCGGCCTCAATTTTGGTTTGACCAGAGGATATTAAACTGCATAAAACTAAAAAAGTGGAGAGTAAAATTGTTTTCATTTATTGAGTATTAGGTTTGTACACTTTAAAAGTAATGCACTAACCTAAAGATTTTAGAATAATTATTGTTTTTAACAATTATCTAAATCAATAATTTTAACTCAACATAAAATAAGAAACGCTTTTATAAATTGTAGATAAAGAAGGTGTTATAAATTTTCAGAAAGCTAATTAATATTCTGAAGCAAGAGATAAT
>JBALXG010000650.1:0-1646 GCA_036961055.1 Leeuwenhoekiella sp.
TATAGAATTATTTTGACTGTATTGTTAATAATTAAGGATGAACTGCTATACTTCAGATTTGTCAGTATCCATAAGTGCTTTTATCTTACGTTCTTCCCAGTTACGGCCTAAAAACGGATTCCAGTTGTAAACTTCGGCACCATGAAATGCAACGCCCATACCCCATCCTAAGATGGGAAATAATGCCCAGGGAAATGAGGAGGAAAAAACATTAAGACCAATAAAAATTGGAATTGATATTAAGTAGAGTATAAAGTTTGCATAAAAACCTTTAAGCGCTTCTACATGCTTCTTTGCCCTAAAATATTTTTTATCATCTAAAAATGCTTCTGTATTATACATTTTAGAAATCTGTCTGGTAAGGATAGGAATTTTTACTATAAATTCAGTCTCTGTTGTAATAACCTCAACCTGCTTTTTAGTCAGGAGTTGATAACGTTGATAGATATTTTGCAAGCCTACTCCTGTACTTTTCTTTATAATCTGTTTTGCCTGTAAGTTATTTTTTATCTGTAAAAAACCGTCAAATTCTTCAATATCAATATGTAATTTATCATTAGGTGTTACCCTGTTATGCTTTACTGCGTTTTCAAGCAAAAGCTGTAATGACAATGGTACTACTTTAGCTTCAGGGTTTGACGCCTGAGCAGGCATTGTAAAAATGAGACTATCTTCAAAACGCATTTTAATCAGACTCATATATGTTTTAGCGAAAGCTAATTCTTCATCTACAGTTACCAGTTCTTTATTTTTTTGCTCGAGCACATATCTATAAACTTTAGATAACGAGGTCGTAAAGTGCAAAGCGTGCTCGGGATTTTCTTCAATTAAGCTTGTAAGCACATTTAAACTATTAAATAGAAAATGGGGATCAAGCTGATTTTTTAAAGCATCAAATTGGGCGGAAGCAGTGCGGGCTATTATCTTTTGTTCTTTTACCTGCTTTTCTTTTTTGCATTTGTAATAGTAGAAAAAGTAGAAAATGGCAGTTACAACCATTGAAATCACAAAAGATACAAAGTAGTACTGAACTCGTTCACCAGCGATAAAAGTAGAAAATGCTTGCTTTTCTATAAAAATAGCTTCTATAAGCCTGCATATAAAAATACCCAAAATTGAAATGCCTATGCCCCCTGCAATTGCCCTTGTTAAGTGTGTTGTACTAAAATGTCTTTTTTTAAAATTATCCCAGAAATACTGAAACACTAACATGTTAAGCATATATAAGATTACTGTGTAAATGAGGTTTACACCATAATCCTGTAATAGATTTTCATCAAGGTTTATAGGCCTTCCCATAAAAAAGTAAATAATAAGGAACACCAAATAAATTGATGTCCCTACTATAAATGCTTTTCCCAGTTCTCTAAACAAAATTGTCATTAGCTATGCTTTACATGATTTCATCGCTTCCTTAGCACGATCTTCTCCCCATTTAGGATAAAAGGGCTCATCATTTTTAAAGGTATTAAAAAGTTCTAGTGCACGCTCAATATCCTTACAAAATGGTGCGGTATCCTGACCAAAGAAACTGGCAGAACCCATATCCCATTCTGCTTTACTAAAAACTACTCTAGGATTACCTGGGGCTAATTGCTGAGCCTGTTTGTATATTTCTGAAACTTTAGCGGCATACTGCATGCCGT
>JBALXG010000651.1:0-1645 GCA_036961055.1 Leeuwenhoekiella sp.
TCTTGTCAATGTAGACAGTCGTTTTGATTTGGGTGACAGTAATGAGCCTATGACTAATGAGTCTTTTGTAGGAAAAGTCATTGTTGAGCAGCCCTATAATTTATTTAATTATTCAAATATTGGTTTTCAGACTTATTTTAATAGTCAGGAAGAGATTGACTTGATGGATAAGTTGTATTTTGACGCCTACAGGCTGGGGACAATAACTAATGATATAATTATTGTCGAGCCTGTTATGCGAGATGCAGATATTGTCACTTTTGATTTAGGAGCTATACAATCAAACACTTTAGGGTTTATGCATCATAATAAACCTAATGGTCTTAATGGTAAAGAGTGTTGTGCAATCGCACGTTATGCGGGAATAAGCGATAAGGTAAGTGTTTTTGGGATTTTTGAATATACTCTTACAAAACAGATAGAAGCAGCTTCTGCATTAATAGCAGAAATGCTATGGTATTTTATAGAAGGTGTGAATTTTAGAGTAAATGAGCAGGTAAGCGAAATGCGAAAGAATTTTTTGCACTACGCTGTTCCTGTTGAAGATGAAGTGCTTAGCTTTTATAAGAGTGATAAAACAGAAAGATGGTGGATCGAAATCCCGTTTTTACAAGGGCTTAATAATAAATTGAAAAGGCATACGTTATTACCTTGCACGTATCAGGATTACCTTAATGCGTGTAATCAAGAAATTCCCGAACGCTGGTACAAAGCAAGACGGAAAAACGAAATATTATAGTAGAACTAACTGAGATTGAGTTGTTTTTTTATTTAAAAATTGTTTATTAAGATTTTTATAAATAGGTTTACGCTCTCAAATTTCGAATTTAACCTTATTACCTATGAAGAAGTTTATTGCATTTATTGCGATGATAAGCTTATTGTTTAGTTGTGGTCGCAATGATCATGGTGAGCTTGTGGGGGTCAAAGGGAAAAAGTGGAACCCAGAAAAACCTTATGGGATGACACTTGTTTCTGGTGGCGCCTTTATTATGGGTAAAAGTGATGACGACATCGCTTCTCTTGAAAACGCCCCTACTAAGACTGTAACAGTCCGTTCTTTCTATATGGATGAGACTGAAATCACAAATTCTGAATACAGACAATTTGTTGATTGGGTAAAAGACTCTATTATACGCACACGTTTAGCAATATTTGCAGATGAGCTAGGGGAAACTCCAGGTTCTGGTGGTATAGGCGAATTTGCTTTTCTTGATAGTGATCCCGAAGATATGACCCCATACGAGAAGTACATGTTTGATAATTACTATAGCTTTTCAGATACTTATGACGGTCGTAAATTAAATAAGCGAATTGATCTTTTTGATGATCCGCAGGATTATCCAGATGAATATTATGTTGAGGTGATGGATACAATGTACATTCCTCTTGAAGAATCATTCAATGGTCAGCGTACTATAGATGTTGATAAGCTTGAGTTTAAATATACTTATCTTGATATAGAAGCTGCTGCCAGAGAGAAAAAAGGAAAAAGGAGTGATTATTTAATTACAGAAAGGGTGAAAATCTATCCAGATACAACAGTGTGGATAAAAGATTTTGCATATTCTTACAATGAGCCTATGCATAATGATTACTTCTGGCATAGTGCGTATGATGACTATCCTGTAGTGGGAGTGACTTG
>JBALXG010000652.1:0-1641 GCA_036961055.1 Leeuwenhoekiella sp.
GAATTGCGCAAACGGGTACGGGTAAAACTTTTGCCTATATGCTGCCTATTTTGCAGGATCTTAAATTTTCTAAACAAGAGAATCCACGTGTTTTAATAGTTGTGCCCACCAGAGAACTGGTTATTCAGGTTGTTGATCAAATCAATCTTTTTGCCAAATATAATTCGGTAAGGGTTTTAGGTGTTTATGGTGGTACAAATATTAATGTGCAAAAACAGGCAGTTGCTCAGGGAACAGACATAATAGTCGCTACTCCTGGCCGTTTGTATGATCTAGCGGTAAGCAGGACGCTTCAGTTAAAATCAATTAAAAAACTGGTTATAGATGAAGTAGATGTTATGCTTGATCTGGGTTTTAGATTTCAGCTTGTAAATATTTTTGATTTGCTTCCTACTCGCAGACAGAATATTATGTTTTCGGCTACGATGACAGATGAGGTTGACGCCTTAATGGATGAGTTTTTTACGGCTCCAGAGCGTATTGCTGTTGCTGTAAGTGGTACACCGCTTGAAAATATTGAACAAAGCGGCTATAGTGTAGAGAATTTTTATACGAAAGCAAATCTGCTTATTCACTTGCTAAAAGACAAAACCGAATATACTAAAGTTTTAGTTTTCGTTTCAAATAAAAAGAGCGCAGACAGACTTTATAGGGTTGTAGAAGAAGTTTACGGCAACCAGACAGGAGTAATTCATTCTAATAAAACACAGAATTTCAGAATTCATGCCATTGAAGATTTTAATGCAGGCAAAAACCGAATTTTAATCACAACAGATGTAATGGCACGTGGTCTCGATCTTGACAAAATCACGCACGTTATAAATTTTGATACGCCTAATTTTCCTGAAAATTATATGCACCGTATTGGTCGTACGGGTAGGGCACAGGAGCAAGGAAAGTCATTATTGTTTTTTACTGAAAAGGAAACCGATGCCAAAGAAGCCATTGAAGCTTTGATGGATTATAAAATTCCGCTGATAGATTTTCCGGAAGAAGTAGTGATTTCAAAACTACTTACTCCAGAGGAAGAACCTGAGGTTGTAGAAATTAATAATCCTACAAAAATGGTTGATGCCCCGGGACCAAGTTTTCATGAGAAAAGTGAAAAAAACCAAAAAACAAATCAAGGAGGATCTTACAGACGCGAAATAGCCAAAAAATATAAGAAACCGTTGACCAGAGGAGATAAAAATTACAACCGCCGCAATAAAAATAAATAAAAGTTTATAAGGTTAATTACTTGTAAAGTAACCATATTTTCATTTGAAAGTAGCCGCAAAATATATTCAAAAAAATTATTTAATTTTAATAATTAAACTATTAATAGTCAGTCTTTTTATTTTATCCCTTTTAAATGGATTTCAAGAAATAACTAATCATTATTACGCAGTTTCTGATTTTAACAAAGCCAGGTTTATAGAATATCTGGATATTTCAGTTAATGAATCTTATTTAAGACCCGTAGTTTTTTTACTAATTCCATTTATCGGAATATTTAACAATAATAAAATTGGTTGGATTTTAATTCAATCTTATTTCTACTTTCTTATCTCAAATTTGACCTTTTCAGTAAGTTATATTGACTTAACTGATGAGACGCTGCTATTCCTTAACATTTTTGGGTTTGCACTTCTGCTAACT
>JBALXG010000653.1:0-1640 GCA_036961055.1 Leeuwenhoekiella sp.
GTGTTATTTGAACTATTCTTTTTTTCTTGGCAGCGTCTGCCAACACTTTCTTTAAATTTTCTAATTGGCTATCAGTGAGTGAATCTATATTATCAAGGCTTATCTCAAGTTCTGCCAACTGTTGGTCCAGCGTTGTATTTTCATTTTTAACAGGTTCAGAATCTGAAGTACAGGACACATACGTGATCATTCCCACAAAAAGTGGAATCAGTATAAAATATTTTAAACCGGCTTTTGAAGTAGATTGTTTTTGTAACATAACAATTCGTTTTTTGATTAATGACTGATTGAAAAATGTATTGATGAATGAAATTTTTTCGGTGCCAAAAGCTTTATTTAAAAGCTGATTATAATAGGTTTTGCTCTCAGTTTTTGCCGAAGCTTTGTGATCTGCAATGAACTCATGCAATTCGCTAAGTGCCTTCTGATATAAATATACCAGCGGATTAAACCAGAATACCACTCGCAAAAATTCGAAAAACAGCAGGTCTAGACTATGTTTCTGGTCAAGATGCACCTGCTCATGCTCAAGGATTTGCTTTCGCGAAAGCGTATCTAGTTTTTCACCTAGAAAAATTGAACCTAAAAATGTAAAAGCGGCATCACTATTAGGAATGGTTATAATGTGAGAATCAGTGTTGTGCTTAAAGCGAAAGAATCTACTTAGAGCTGAAAACTTCCTGTAAAAAAGAAAAGAGCTGAATAAAAAACCTGCCAAATAAACCCAAAAAACCACCCATTTAATGCTAAAATCAGGATTTGTAGTTTCAGCTGAAGTTATCACCGGTTCAGGTGTTGCATTACCTATAAAAACTGCCGGTAATTCGCTGATAATGTTTGGTACATTCACCGTTTGTTTTAATATTTCGACCTCAAAAAACGGGATAAAAAGGGCTAAAATCGGTGTAAATAATAGATAAATCCGGTTGGCATTAAAAAACGTTTCCTTTTGTAACCAGAGTTTATAGACGACTAAAAATATTGCCTGAAAAAGGATTACCTGAAATAAATATGTTGCCATAATTAGGTGTCTTTATTAATTTCTTTTAAAATCGCTTCAAGTTCTGTGACGCTCATGTCTTTTTTCTTGACGAAAAATGAGACCATACTTTTAAAGCTTCCATTAAAATAGTCGTTGACCATTTTGTTCATGCTGTCGCTGCTGTAGGTTTCCTTTTTAACTTTAGGAAAATAAATATGCCCTCTTCCCTCCTTTTTATAGTCTACAAATTCTTTATTTTCCAGAATACGTACAATTGTTGATACTGTGTTGTACGCGGGTTTAGGTTCTGGCATTTTATCAATGATCGCCGCAACATTTGCTTCGCCCAGTTCCCATAAGATCTGCATTACTTCTTCTTCTGCTTTTGTAAGTTGTTTCATCTGATTTTTGTGCTAAAAAGACTGATATTTATACTATTATGACAATTCCTGTAACAAATATAACTAAATAATTAGTTTAACTAACTATTTAGTTAAAAATTTTAAATAAAAAATAGCTGCCTCTTTGAAAGACGCAGCTATTCAACTTTTACCAGATCATTTAAATCAAAGCCCTCTGGAGGGTTTAAGCACTTACCGTGATACTCACCACAAAACCTTCATAATTACGCACGTTATAAACAGTCCCGTCTTCAAAA
>JBALXG010000654.1:0-1622 GCA_036961055.1 Leeuwenhoekiella sp.
GGTTTTCGGGATATTTTAAATCTGCCGAAACAAAAATATCATAAGGCGCACCTTCTTTGATCTGCGCTGTGAGCTTTCCGGAAGAACTTACAATCATTTCGCAGGAAATTCCTGTTTCGGCTTTAAAAGATTTTATGAGCTCTGTCATGGCAAACTGCATATTAGCAGCAGTTGCGACAGTGACTTTGCTGGTGTTTTTTGTGGAGCAGCTACAGAGAGATATTAAAAGTATAAGCTGAAAAATAGATTTCAGTTATTTAATCATGCACTTTTCTTTTTGGCCAAAAAATTTAAATTATGCCTCGCAGTTAACCATAATATATTAGTTTGATTAAATACATCTGGCATACTTGTAGAACCAAACTGGCTATTGTACACCAAAGTTATGGTAAGATCTTTATTTACCTGTACAGAAGGAACTATTAAAAACCTGTTTTGATCAAAAATATTTGTGACAACATCTTTACCCGCATTAATAAAAATCTCATCTCCTAGTGATAATTCCAATAAAAAATCGAGATTTTTAGCTGATAATTTTGCAATAGGAATTGTAGTTAATAATCTATATCTAAAGCGAAAATTGAAAGTATTTTGAGCCGTAGCTTTTAAATGAAAAAATCGTTCTTCAAGTCGAAGACGCTGCGTGAAATTAAGCGAAAGCAACTTTCCTTTTAAAACACCTTCCTGATATGGTCTGTATTCATAACGGCTTATGTCATTATCTGTGTAAAAACCCACGTAACCAAAACCGGCACCAACTGTTAAGTTTTCATCTAATTTATAACTTGCCTGAGAACGAATTATAAATTGCGCAGATTGATCAAAGCCGTCTTTCCACCGATATTGAAAATCTGTTAGAACTGCCCATTTTTCATTAAGCTTTAACTGGGTATAATATCCCAACCATTGCTGATTGCTTTTTTTGACTGTTTTTTCCTGAGCAAAAGTTGCAGAGCTTATGACAAAAATGAGTGCATAAAACAGATATTTTTTCTTCATATAACCGAATCTAATATTTAGCTAATATCAAATTAAAATGAATATCTATTTCATAAAAAAAGTAGAAGATTTTAATTTTAAATTCAGCTAATAAATCAGAGCTCAATAGTAAATAACGGTGGATGAGATTCATCAAATGAAGTTGCGTTTTGATAGGCCATCGCAACTTCAAGAAGTGTAGCCTCATTAAAAAGATTACCTATAAGTGTGATACTTGTAGGATGCCCTTTTTCATCAAGCCCAGTAGGTACAGTTAATGCCGGGTGACCGGTAAGATTGGTAATGTACAATTGGCGACTTCCCGTTGTAGGAGCAATCAGTACATCATAATTTTTCATAAGATCGTTCATTTGCTCAATCAATACGCTGCGCTGTCTGTTTGCCTGAATGTAAGCCACAGCAGAAATAAATTCAGATTGACGTAATGAATTTGCCCGCGAACTTTCATCTTGTTCCACCAGTTTATCAACACCATTAGTAGTAATTAAACTATCAAAAAAAGCGCCTGATTCTGCACGCAGTACGATGTCAAAAATATTTGTAGGAATGCTATTTGGCAGCGTTACACTATCCATTTTAATGCCTAATTCGGTTAATTTTTCTAAAGCTAAATTTCTGTTAGG
>JBALXG010000655.1:0-1618 GCA_036961055.1 Leeuwenhoekiella sp.
ACCAGAAAGGTTGAAACTAAAACGCCCAAAGTAGAAAAAACCAATATTGGCCATCGTTGTACCTTGAGTTGATCAAAATTTGTATGCAGGGCTCCGGCAAAAAGAAGAAAACTCAGCATAACATCAAGTAAAACGGTCTCAAAATCAATCTGGCCTATTATATATTTTTCAGCATTTAAAAGTGTAGCATTATAGTGGCTTATGGCAAGAACTGCCAAAGTAAATAAAAGAGTTATAAGCATTAACCCTATGGTTGTAGGTAATTTTAAAAACCGAACATTTAAATAACCAAAAAAAGCTGCCAAAACAACTAATACTGCTATAATAAAAAAATAGTCCATTGATTCTAGTTTTCACGAAAATAGAATAATTAACTCATCTTCATAAGTCATTTATAAAAAAGAAACCGCCCAAACCTGGGCGGTTATTTCCCTGGCAGGCTAATTACATAAAGGATAACTTTAAAATTACTCGTTCAAAGTCTGCTATATAAGCTAAATCAAAAACGTAAAACCAGGATTTTATTTTTATTAAAAATATAATGCCAAAACAGTCTGTCTATTTCTAGATAGAATTTAAAAAGGGGAATATGAGGGTGACACTACAGCTTCTAGGGAGATAAGTTTTGCTAATAAATAACAATACTCAAAAAGCAATGTTAAGTTCGTAAATTACTGCTTAATAAAAAAATTATTTTTAATAATTTATTTTTTTCAAGAATGCATAAATCGCCATAGCCTGATTCTGCTCTAAATTATAATCATTTTTTAGCCAGACTGTTATTTCTGTAGCTGTAACACCTTCTTTAATGCTGCCATCGCTTTTTATAAATCCCTTTCTTTGTGCAAGAAGTTTAAAACCAGCTGGTGATATGCCGGTTTTAGCCCTGATTTTATCAATATAATCCTGAAATGACATGATTACGGTTATTTATTATTTTACTATTAAATTACAACCTAATTTGCATATTTCTACTATAAATTAATAGTATTCAGAAGCTATGGAAGTAAAACTTCAAAATGTCTTTTTACAATCAAATACCCTTATACAGTAATATTAAAATACCGTATATTAATAAATTGAATTTATGAAAGTAACGCTCATCACAGGCGCTTCTGGCGGAATAGGCAAAGCATTTGCACAAATACTTGCCGCTCAAAATCACAACTTATTTTTAGTAGCGCGTTCTGCAGAGAAGCTAAAAATCTTATGCGATGATTTAAATAATAGATACAATATAAAAGCAGATTATTTTCCGCTAGATTTAACCGTTTTTGATGCAGATAAGCAACTTTTTGATGAAACTCAAAAGCGTAAACTTGAAGTAGCGTGGCTTATAAATAATGCTGGTGTAGGATCTGCAGGTTATTTTTCTGAGTTAGACATTGCTAGTGAACTTAAACTGCTTAGCTTAAACATTAACGCCTTAGTGGCTATAACACATCGCTATCTTGTACCCATGCGAGAACGTAGAAGTGGTACAATTATAAATGTATCATCAACGGCCAGCTTTCAGCCCATACCTTTTATGGCATCTTATGCGGCCAGCAAAGCTTTTGTAACCTCGTTTAGTGAGGCACTTGCTGAAGAATATAAACCCTTCAATATAAAAATTATG
>JBALXG010000656.1:0-1608 GCA_036961055.1 Leeuwenhoekiella sp.
GGAATGGTGTTTACAGTGACGATAAAGCAATACTTGCTCATGAGCGCTTATCAATAGTTGATCCCGCTTCTGGGAAACAACCTTTGCTTAGTCCAGACGGTAAGCTTGTATTGGCAGCGAACGGTGAAATCTACAATCATAAAGAACTTAGAAAACAATTTAAAGGAAAATATAATTTTAAAACTGAATCAGATTGCGAAGTGATTCTTGCTCTTTATCAGGAAAAAGGACCAGACTTTCTTGATGAATTAAACGGGATTTTTGCTTTCTCTTTATACGATGCAGAGAAAGATGAATATATGGTTGCTCGCGATCATATGGGCATTATTCCATTATATATGGGGTGGGATCAACACGGTACTTTTTACGTAGCTTCAGAATTAAAAGCGCTTGAAGGGACATGTACTAAAATTCAACTTTTCCCTCCCGGGCATTATCTTCACAGCAGTACAGGTGAGCTTACAAGATGGTACAAAAGAGACTGGATGGAGTATGATGCGGTAAAAGATAATGAGACAAATATTCAGGAATTAAAAGATGCTTTAGAAGCAGCTGTACATCGTCAATTGATGTCTGACGTTCCTTATGGAGTTTTATTATCGGGAGGATTAGATTCATCTATAACTTCTGCTGTTGCAAAAAAATATGCCGAAAAGCGTATAGAGAGTGACGATACAACTGCAGCTTGGTGGCCACAACTGCATTCATTTTCAGTAGGTCTTGAAGGGTCTCCAGATCTTGCAGCTGCTCAAAAAGTGGCAGATCATATTGGCACTGTTCATCATGAAATTAAATTTACTATTCAGGAAGGTCTGGATGCTATAAAAGATGTGATCTATAATCTTGAAACTTATGATATCACTACAATAAGGGCTTCAACTCCTATGTATCTTATGGCTCGTGTGATAAAATCTATGGGTGTAAAAATGGTGCTGTCTGGAGAAGGTGCAGATGAGATTTTTGGTGGTTATCTTTATTTTCATAAAGCGCCCAGTGCTAAGGATTTTCATGAAGAAACTGTACGTAAACTTGATAAACTTCATATGTATGACTGTTTAAGAGCTAACAAAAGTCTTGCAGCGTGGGGTATTGAAGGCCGTGTACCATTTCTTGATAAAGAATTTATGGATGTTGCCATGCGTATTAACCCTAACGATAAAATGATAAATGGTGAGCGCATGGAGAAATGGGTGTTGCGTAAAGCATTTGAATCTTATTTACCACATAGCGTTGCCTGGAGACAAAAAGAACAGTTTTCTGACGGTGTGGGTTATAACTGGATAGATACTCTTAAGCAGGTTGTTGCAGATGCTGTAAGTGATGAACAACTAGCTAACGCAAAATATAGATTTCCTATTCAGACTCCTCAAAATAAAGAAGAATTTTATTACCGCACAATTTTTGAAGGACATTTCCCTAGTGACGCGGCGGCTTTAAGCGTGCCTCAAGAACCTTCAGTTGCGTGTAGTTCCAGAATTGCTTTAGAATGGGATGAGGCTTTTAAAAACATGAATGACCCCAGTGGTCGTGCAGTGGCAAATGTGCATTCAGATTCATATGTAAAAGCTTAAAAGTTTAAAACATAGATAGTAAAAAGCACCTCACTTG
>JBALXG010000657.1:0-1598 GCA_036961055.1 Leeuwenhoekiella sp.
CGCATATCAACTTTAGCAAAATCATCCCATGATAAATTTGCCATTAATATTCTATACGAAGTTTCTCAATCATTTCTTTAGATATTTGACCGCTGTAAGCACCGTAAGCATCTACAAGTAAACCTTTTGTGCCGTCGTGTGTATTAATGACATACAAAACCGAATTATCTCCGGGATCTGTCATTCCTTCAAAACGAAATGCGCTTTCAACTTCAATCTTTTCTGCAGGCCAGGTTTTTTTATGATGCTTAGATTCTATACCTTCATCTACAAGGTTAAAATCTGTATCATAACCCTTTTTTTGTAAATCTTCTATTGCTACTGAAAGTGACGAATATGTATTTTTCATAATGGTTGGTTTTAACTAAAAGTACAAAGGTTAGCAGCCCGCCACAAAACTTTAAAACAACTTTAGTATTTGTAACTTTAGCTATTATTTTAAGACTTATAGATTATAAATAAAAGCCATGGCAAATACTCCTTCTAATATGTTAGAACTAGGCACTACAGCGCCTTACTTTAACTTGTATGATACGGTTACTAAAAATTATATGTCTCTTGCAGACGTGAAGGGAAATCTCGGCACGGTCGTTATGTTTATATGCAACCATTGCCCTTTTGTAAAGCATATAAATGATGAGATTGTGCGTACGGCAAATGATTATCGCGTTCTGGGTTTTGGCTTTGTTGCCATAAGCAGTAATGACGTTGAAAATTATCCGCTAGACAGTCCTGTTTTAATGTGGGAAAATGCTCGAAAAAACAATTTCACCTTTCCTTATTTATATGATGAAAGTCAGGAAGTTGCAAAAGCTTATGATGCCGCATGTACACCAGATTTTTATCTTTTTAATAGCGAACTAAAACTTGTGTATCGTGGGCAACTTGATGATTCCCGTCCCGGTAATGGCATTCCGGTAAACGGAAGAGATCTTAGAGAAGCCATGGATAATTTACTAAATAGCCGGAAGCAAAATACGCTGCAGAAACCAAGTATAGGTTGCAGTATAAAGTGGAAGAAATAAGATGAAAATCGGTCTTTTTATCATAAAAATCAGTTGAAATATTTCGTAGTTATTTCCCGAACTTTGAACTTTCAACCTTAAACTCCACCTCGCAGCATGTTTCACCATAAACATCCTTACGAACCTTTTAATCTAAAGAACGCTACTAAACTTATAGTAGGCACGCTACCACCGCCAAGATTTACAAGCAGAGATTTACATGTGGAAGATGTTGATTTTTGCTACGGAAGTAAAAACGGAATGCTTTGGCCTATTCTCGATCGCATGTTTAATCTCAATCTTCTGTATGATAATTCTCAAAAAGCGATTGAGCAGCGTTATGATTTTTTAATGAGCAGAAAAATTGGTATTTGTGATGTTGTCGCTTCGGCGAGGCGTGATAAAATAGATGCTTCAGATCTCGGGATGCAGGAAGTTGAATTGCGCCCGCTTATTAAATATTTGCAGCAATATCCTCAAATAGACACGCTACTATTTACAGGCGGAAATAGTAAAAACGGACCAGAATATTTCTTCCGCCGTCTGGCGAAAAAACATAACATCTCTCTAAAAGTTGTAAACAAAGAAGTGCCA
>JBALXG010000658.1:0-1597 GCA_036961055.1 Leeuwenhoekiella sp.
GGGATAATTTTGTTTTATTCCCTGAAAATAAAATTATTGAAAAGCAACTGCGTCTGGCATATCAAAAATTTGCAGATTTGTCAAATACCTGGACTACAAACTCTAATAAAAATATTTCTTTTTATAAAGAAAATTACTCCTTAAAGAATTGTCATTTAGTTAAGAATGGAGTTGATATTGATGTATTTAAGTCTAAATATGCCAAGCCGGATGATCTGGTACAATTTGATGGCCCTATTGTAGGATTTGGCGGCAAAATCACTCATTTGTTTGATTATGAGTTGTTTAATTATTGTGTTGAAAAAAATAAGGATAAAGTATTCATAATAGTTGGGCAAATTCTTGATAAAAATGTTTTTTCGCATATAAAATTTGAATCAAACGTACATTACCTTGGCGATAAAACGTACTCAGAATATCCTGCTTATGTAACTAATTTTGATATTGGCATAATTCCTTATGTGACTAATCATCTTGAGCATGGGGCAGATAGTATTAAGGTATATGAATATCTGGCCGCGGGAATTTTAGTCGTAGGTACAGCTGCCGCGGGTATGACTGACCTTTCAGAGTATTTATATGTGGCCTCAAATAAAGAAGATTTTAGCCATTATTTAAATGAAGGTTTAAAAAATATAACTAGTGAAGAAAATAAAATTTTGCCAGACTCGCACACATGGGCGCACAAAGCTGAGCAGATAGTTAACATTCTTGCATAGGCTTGTAAATATATTTTTTTCAATTAAATTATTGTTGATCAATTTGAAAATAGAAAAGCAGTTAATTATTATAGGTAACTAAGAATTATGATATTTATTTTTCACCTACGTGACATTAATAAAAGACTCTTTACTTAAGATTTTATGAAAATAGCAATACTAGGTACGCGAGGAGTCCCAAACCATTATGGCGGTTTTGAGCAATTTGCATCATATTTATCTCGCTTTCTGGTAGTAAACTATCATGATGTAACTGTATATAACTCAAGCAGGCATCCATATCAGGAAAAAGAATGGAAAGGTGTGAAAATTGTTCACTGCTATGATCCTGAAAAACTTAAGACAGCAGGACAGTTTATTTATGACTTAAATTGCATAATAGACTCAAGATCTAAAGATTTTGACATCATCTTACAATTGGGATATACCAGTAGTTCTATATGGGGTCCATTGCTACCTAAAAAGGCGGTGGTTATCACTAACATGGACGGGCTCGAATGGAAACGTACAAAATTCAGTAAACCGGTACGACTATTTTTAAAATTTGCAGAATGGCTTGCAGTTAAAACAAGCGATTTTTTAATTGCAGATTCTCTTGGTATTAAGGAGTATCTTGAAAAAAATCATCAGAAAACAGCATATTATATTCCTTATGGGGCAGATGCATTTCATAATCCTGATTTTGCAATGCTTAAAGATTATAATGTGTCTCCTAATAATTATGACATGCTACTGGCGAGACTCGTTTCAGAAAATAGTATTGAGGTCATACTTGATGGTGTGGCACAGGCAAAAGAAGATCGCCCCTTTTTGGTTATAGGAGATCATGAAACTGTATTTGGAGAATACCTGAAAGAAAAATTTAAACACATAACAAA
>JBALXG010000659.1:0-1596 GCA_036961055.1 Leeuwenhoekiella sp.
ATTTTAGTGAGATCAAAACCCACATAGGCTTTTGCATCAATAAGAACCAATGCTTTTTTGCTTCCCAAAAAAAGATTCATCCATTTATCTTTTACATTCTGGTAATGATAAATTTCAGCAAAATCGCCTTCTACGGTTATAAATTTACAAACGCTCCGTATTTTTTCCATTAGAATGATAGACTGCGTCGTCGCGCTCTCATGGCGTTTCCCCTTATTAAACCTGCTAAAGACAAAAAAAGCAATAACGCTGCCCACTGCTAAACCTACAAACAATAATTCCATACAGTAAATGTAAATAATGTCTTTTAATCTAACTAGTGGGTTTTATTCCTCAGGCTTAATTTGAAATAATTGAAATAAAAATCTCCTTTTTTAGTCTAAAAACCAGCTTTTGAAGCTAAAAATCAGCTGTTTTCTAACGCATATAAAACCGGTTTGCTGGGAGATGCGTCATTTACAAAAGAAGCGATTTGCAAATTGAGCAGATAACTGCCATCTTGAACGGTATGCGGCACAAAAATCATCTCTGTAATGGTGGCATCAAGCCGAAGCTTTCCGGCAGTATTCCAGAACGCATTATGCCCTAGAAGTTGGCCTTCATCTTTCTCACGATCAACACTTGGCAAATCAATAAGTAGATGTTTTACCCCGATTTCTCGTAAAAAAATCAAGGTTTCTTCAAGCAAATATGGCCAGTTTGTGTGCGACCATTTGCGCTTGGTTTTTCCTAAAGTGTTAGGCAACGTGCGAATGACAACAGCCTCAGGTTTTTTGTCTTTCAAGAGTTTAGCCACCTGATTTTTTTTTACCACAAAGTCTTCTCCAAATGTTTCGGGGATTACGGTGATTAATTCTGCATTAAAGAAAAATGTTTTGAGACAGTTGTTAATGCTGTAAATATGCTCTGTTATGTGGCCTACGCATTCTGTATGCGTGCCATGACCATGAGGATTAAAATAAATATTCTGAAAATTAATAGAAGCGCCCTCACTCACTTTTGCCACCCATTTACCTTCTTTTACAGGTTCTATAAGCGGCGCGTTTATATACCATGCAATAGGATTGTTTTCGCCAGATTGCAGCGGAATAGAAATATCTATGGGTTTAGAAAAATCTACTGTACAAAGTTTATTCTCAATATTTATGGTAGCTCTCATAGTTCATCTTTTGGGACGGTGAATTATTACTGCTTTAAAATAAGCAAAACCAAAAGATATTGGGCTGAAAAGAGGCGTATTTTACGGAAATTTTAGAACATTTTCTCGATTAGTAATATTCCCTAATTCATACCTCCAATTTTTTTCAATTCCTCAATTTACCTATCAAGAGACTTATCTAATTCTAAGAATTGCACATTTAATGAATTTGATAGTTCCTGGCTTATTCCATCATCATAAGAAAAACCGTATACTTTCCATTCGTCATTAGGTTTATAAAATTTAAATTCAAATCTGAGTGGTTGCCTTTCATATTTGATTAGATAATGTATCACGACAAATGTATCTTTCAAATTTTTCTCACCAATTTTCACTTGACCATGATATGTACCCAGCCTACTATTAAGACCTGTTAATTTCTCTTTTATATTATTAAT
>JBALXG010000065.1:0-9980 GCA_036961055.1 Leeuwenhoekiella sp.
ATGTCTTTTACCAATCTCAACTTTTTCTTCAATTGTATACCCGGTAACATTTATAATCTCCATACGATCCCGCAATGCAGGCTGAATGTTATTAAGATTATTTGCAGTAGCGATGAACATTACTTTAGACAGATCAAAACCCATCTCTAAGAAATTATCGTGAAACTCACTATTTTGCTCAGGATCAAGAACCTCTAACAAAGCTGAGGAAGGATCTCCCTGATTACTATTGCTTAATTTATCTACCTCATCAAGAACAAAAACCGGATTACTGGTTCCCGCTTTGCGCAAACTCTGAATAATACGACCAGGCATAGCCCCAATGTATGTTTTACGATGTCCACGTATTTCCGCCTCATCACGTAAACCACCTAAGCTCATACGCACATATTCTCTTCCTAGAGCCTCAGCTATAGATTTACCCAGCGAAGTTTTACCTACACCAGGAGGTCCATAAAGGCAAAGAATAGGTGACTTCATATCGTTACGCAGTTTTAAAACCGCCAGATATTCTATAATTCTTCTTTTCACATCTTCTAAACCATAATGATCACGATCTAAGATGCGTTTTGCCCGTTTTAAATCAAATTTATCTTTGCTGAATTCACTCCATGGTAAGTCAAGAAAAAGATCCAGATAGTTACGCTGAATACTATATTCGGCAACTTGTGGATTCATTCGCTGCATTTTTGATAATTCCTTTGTAAAATGCTCGCCAATTCTTTTTTCCCACTTTTTAGCTTTTGCTTTATCCCGCATTTCTTCTATCTCATCTTCCTGCGAAACGCCACCCAGTTCTTCCTGAATGGTTTTCATTTGCTGATGTAAGAAGTACTCGCGCTGTTGTTGGCTCATATCGTTATGAACACGTGTCTGAATATCATTTTTCAGCTCAAGCTTTTGCATTTCTGTATTCATATGACGCAGCGTTTGCAGTGCTCGTTCCTGAAGATCATTAATCTCAAGAAGGCTTTGCTTTTCTTCTACAGTCAAATTCATATTAGAGCTCACAAAATTTATAAGAAATGAATTGCTCTCAATATTCTTTATAGCAAATCCCGCTTCACTAGGGATATTAGGAGATTCCTTAATAATTTTAAGAGCCTGCTCTTTAATAGATTCAATAATTGCAGAAAACTCTTTACTGTTACTTGCCGGTCTAGCCTCTGGCACTTCTCTCACAGTAGCTACCAGATAAGGTTTATCTGTTATAACTTCTGCAATAGCAAAACGCTTTTTACCTTGTATAATAACCGTCACGTTACCATCAGGCATACGTAGAACCCGCAGAATACGAGCTACCACACCTACTGTATTAATATCTTCTGCTCCAGGATCTTCAACTTTTTCATCCTTTTGTGAAACAACACCAATAATTTTGTTACCCTTATTAGCCTCGTTAATTAACTCAATAGTCATATCTCTTCCGGCAGTTATTGGTATAACTACTCCGGGAAATAAAACTGTATTTCTAAGAGGTAAAATAGGGAGTGTTTCGGGAAGCTCTTCTTTATTTATTTTCTCTTCATCTTCAGGGGTCATCAAAGGTATTAACTCTGCTTCGCTATCAAAGTCCTGTAATGACAAACTGTCAATATCTGTAAATTTTGCTTTAGCCATATTATTTTTAGGTCACAATGTCACCATAACCACAGGTTATGGTGGGTGTGCTTTTTAAATTTAGTATAAAAATCCGCTTAAACTGGTAAAAATCAATTAAAAACGGGTGCTTTTCTCCCTCCATAATTCAATTCTTATGCCAGTATCAATAATCTATAAATGTTTTGCCCAATACATCAAGTTTAGTGTTAAGAGCCTTACATTCAAAACTTAAAATAATTATCATTTCTAGAATGCTGTGATACTTATGTTCCTTATTATAACTGTATGAAAAATTATTTTACCTAAAGTGTAACAAACTTGTAATGACGCTATCTTTAATATGAAGCTTTTAAATATTTGACACTAACAGACCATCATACAGACGAGCTATTGCAATTGTGTAAGCAGGGGCAACAACGGGCGCAACTAGAAATATACAATCGCTATTACAAAGCGATGTATAATACGGCTTTGCGCATCGTAAAAGATTCTGCAGACGCAGAAGATATTATGCAGGAATCATTTTTAAGCGCATTTACAAAGCTTGAAAGTTTTAATGGAGATTCAACATTTGGAAGCTGGTTAAAACGAATTGTCATTAACAAAAGCCTGAACAGTCATCAAAAAAAGCAAAGACAGGACGAAGTGCCTCTTGATGATCAACTTTATAAACTAGAGGACGAAAATGATGGAATTACAGATTGTGATACCGGCTCTTTTGAAGTGCAGAAAGTATTAAAAAAGCTTAATGAATTGAAAGAAAGTTACCGCATCGCACTCACGCTACACTTGATAGAAGGTTTTGATTATGAAGAAATGAGCGGCATACTCCATATAAGTTATGCTAACTGCAGAACCACGGTGTCAAGAGCTAAAGAGAGCCTGCGTAAAAAATTAATAGAATCATGAAAAATGAAAATTTAGAAGAATGGTTTGAATCTCAGCAAGGATGCTGGGATATAAATGAGCCGAAAAGTGGTCATAAAGAACGCTTTTTAGAAAAGTTAAGTCCGCCTGAAAAGTCAAAACCGGTTTTTGTATTAAGCACTTGGTGGAGACCTCTCGCAGTTGCAGCTTCTGTTGCACTACTGGTTTTTATCTCTCTGGGTCGTATGAACAGTCATCAAACCCAGGAACTGGCAACAGTATCTTCTGAAATGCAACAAACACAGAACTTTTTCACTTTGGCCATTGAAAAAGAATTGTATGAGATGGAAGAACAACGCACTCCACAAACTCAAAAGCTAATTGAAGACGCTTTAGTTCAAATTAATATACTAGAAAGTGATTATAATAAACTCACTAAAGATCTTGTGAAAAGTGGAGAAGATAAGCGTGTTATTCATGCGATGATTACCAATTTTCAAAATAGAATAGACTTACTAAACCACGTGATCGAAGAAATCGAATCAATGAAAAAACTTAATAATAAAGATTATGAAAATCAAATACTTTAAATCAATTTTTCTCTTTTTACTTACTACATCTTTGGTATTTGCAAATAATACAGGGCCTGTACTAAAAGGCAGATATACAAAAGAGAAGAAAATTAAAAAAGAATATAATGTAAATACCAATGCGTTATTGAAAATCAATAATAGCTATGGGAATGTAGATATCACTTCGTGGTCAGAAAACCGCATTGTAATTGAAGTTACAATTAAAACTAATGGTAATAATGAAGAAAAAGTAGCCGAAAAACTTAACGACATAGACGTTGATTTTGAAGCTAGCGCAGGGTTTGTCTCTGCGATCACCCGAATAGGAAAAGATAGAAATAATTCCTGGTGGAATAGCTGGAACAATAGCAGCAATGTCAACATGGAAATTAATTATTTGATTAAGATGCCCATTACAAATAGTGTTGATCTTAATAATGACTACGGCGGTATTTTTCTAAATAAACTTGAAGGGCAGGCTAAAATATCTTGTGATTACGGGAAACTGGAGTTAGGTGAATTAATGGCAGATAATAACTATTTGAATTTTGATTACACAAATAATTCTACAATCGGGTATATGAAAAGCGGAAAGATAAATGCAGATTATTCTGCTTTTACACTTGAAAAAGCAGAAAATGTAGAGCTAAATGCAGATTATACAAAGTCATCATTCAATTCTGTAAAAAACCTCAACTACGACTGTGATTATGGAAGCGTAACTGCAGAACAAATAGGTAAAATTACCGGGCGTGGTGATTATCTGAGTGTCAAATTTGGGTCTGTAAGCGGTGATGTAAATATTAACGCAGATTATGGATCAATAAAAATTGACGAACTCACTGCTAAAGCTGGTGATGTGGTCATACAATCTGATTATGCAGGTATAAAATTGGGTTACAGTGCTGACTATAACTTTAGATTTAGTATCAAACTTGAATATGCAGGGTTAGGCGGTGAGGAAGATTTTGAAATTAATAAACAACGCATAGAATCCTCAGATAAATTCTATGAAGGTTATTATGGTAGTGCATCTGCAAAAAACAGTATTAACATCAACTCTGAATATGGAGGAGTTACATTCAACAAAATAAACTAACTAAAAATCAAAAAATGACATGAAAAAAATTCTAACTATTATAGCTTTAATCGGGCTTGCCATTCCTGCCAGCGCACAATGGGGATCACAAAAAGTAAAAGGAAACGGCAATAAAAAAACAATAACCCGGTCTATAAGTGATTATGACAAAGTAAATGTTTCCGGGTCATTTGATGTATTTCTTGTTGCAGGAAAGGAAGGAGAAATTACTATTGAGGCCGTAGAAAATCTGATGGAATATATAATCACAGAAACCGAAGGCAATTCTCTTAAAATTAAAACTGAAAAAGGATATAATTTGCAACCAAGTAATAGAATGGGCATTATTATAACCGTGCCTTTTGAAGATTTAGATGAAGTTACTCTTGCAGGATCGGGAGATATTCAAAATAAAGATCTTATAAAGTCTAATTCATTTGAGTGCTCTGTTTCAGGAAGTGGCGATATGGTCCTTGATGTTGAAGGTGGCGATATTGAAGCCAGTGTAGCTGGTTCAGGAGATCTTACTTTAAGAGGTTCTGCAGATAAACTGGAAGTAAATGTAACAGGTAGTGGCGATATTCACGGCAAAGAAATGAAAGCTCATGATACTGAAGCTAATGTTACAGGTTCCGGCGACATTGTCATAAATTGTGATGGTGGTAATCTAAAAGCTCGTGTGACCGGTTCTGGTGATATTCAATATGTAGGCGATCCAGCCAAAGAAGATTTTAAAGTGACAGGATCTGGAAGTATTTCAAACTAAAAAACCTCCCTTTTTATATCAAAAAGCTGCTTTTAAGCAGCTTTTTTTAGCTTTAATTTTTTGTCACGCGGAACGAAAAACAAAAGAATTACTCCTACAATAAAGAAAACTATAAAGAATAAAATCGCATCACGTATGCTTCCGGTTAGTTGGGCAACATACCCGTAGCTTACCATCCCGATAACAATACCTATTTTTTCTGATACATCGTAAAAGCTAAAATAAGATGCTGTATCCTTTTCTCCTTCCGGAATCAATTTTGAGTATGTTGAACGCGACAAGGATTGTATTCCACCCATAACAAGTCCCACAAAAGCTGCGGTAATATAAAACTGAACCGGTGTGGTAATAGTATATGCATAAATACAAATGCCTATCCAGATTATATTAATTACAATAAGCGTTTGAATGTTTCCATATTTTGCCGAAGCTCTTGAAGTTAGCATCGCGCCTGCAATTGCAATTAACTGTATTAATAAGATGCTAATGATTAAGCCCGTAGTGCTATTTGTAGTTCCCCAATCTAATTCTTCTATGCCAAAATATGTGGCGACAAGCATAATCGTTTGCACCGCCATACTATACACAAAGAAAGCGGTCAGGTAACGGCTTAATGCTTTATTCTGTTTTATTTTATGACTTATTTTAATCAATTCTTTAAAACCATTGAATAAAATATGTTTGCTGAATTTATTTGTTTTATTTCCCTGAGGAAGATAATGGTAGGCATACTGACTAAAACCTATCCACCATAAACCGGTCAACACAAAAGATAATCGGGTTGGCAGACCTTCATCTTCAAAACCAAATGCCTCATAATTAAGTATCATGATTAAACACAAAACTAGTAAAATCACACTGCCTATATATCCCAAAGAATATCCTTTTGCACTTATTTTATCTTGTTGTTCCGGGAAAGCAATATCAGGTAGATACGAATTGTAAAATACAAGACTAGACCAAAAGCCTATAAGCGCAAGAAAATAAAACAGAAAACCAAGCCATAAATATTCAATACTAAACCAAAATAAGCCTATACAAGACAAAGCTCCCAAGTAGCAGAAAAACTTCATAAAAACCTTCTTATTACCTATATAATCGGCAATTCCGCTTAAAAAAGGACTCAGAACAGATACCAATAAAAATGCTGTCGCCGTTACATAACTTATTAAAGTATCGTTATTAAAGTCATAGCCTAAAAAGTTTATGGTATCATCAATTATCTTCCCGTTAGCATCTTTAGTTATTGTAAGAGCGCCATAGAAAATAGGGAAAACTGCAGAAACGACTACCAGACTATAAACAGAATTTGCCCAATCGTAAAATGCCCAGGCATGCAGGAGTTTTTTATCTCCTTTTGGCAATATTTTGATGTTATTCAAATTGATTAAGGTTTAATTACTGCATTTAATTATAAAGCTCTAAATTAAAAAAGCCGTTTATACAAACGGCTTTAAATCAAATTATTTTAAAAATTTCTTTAGCTTTTAAACTGAGTAACACCAAATTTTTGAGCTTCAGCTTTTGCTCTAGGGGCAATTTCGGTTAATGCTTGTATACGTGAAGCAGAACTTGGGTGAGTGCTTAAAATTTCCATAGGTTCCTGTCCACCAGAATTAGCCTGCATTCTCTTCCATAATTCAGGAGCTTCATAAGGATCGTATCCTGCAATGGCCGCAATAATTGTCCCAATTTCATCAGCCTGACTTTCCTGATTTCTACTAAATGGTAACATTAATCCCACATTTGTCGCAACGCCGTAATACTGACTAAAAAGTTGCCCTGCGTTAGAATCTCCCAGTGCTACCCCACCGGCAGCCGCACCTATAGTTTGTAATTGACTCGCACTCATTCTCTGTGCACCATGATTTGCAAGAGCATGCGCCAACTCATGACCCATTACCATTGCAAGACCTGCTTCACTTTGAGTTATAGGAAGTATACCCGTATACACTACAATCTTACCTCCTGGCATACAAAAAGCATTTACAGCATCATCTTTTACAAGATTATATTCCCAGCGATAATCCTTTAAATATCCAGGATATCCTAGAGCCGTCATATAGCGCTCTGCCGCAGAAGCAATTTTAGCGCCTACATTTTTCACCATATTTGCTTCAGCTGTATTTTTTACAACACTATTGTCTGCAAGAAATTCATTGTATTGCTGAAATGCCATAGGAAACAACTCGTCATTGCTAACAAAATTGAGTGTTTTTTTACCGGTAAATGGACTGGTTTGGCATGCACAAACCATGAATAGCGTTAAAACAGGAATAAATATTTTTTTCGTTTTCATAAAATTCATACTAATTTATAAGTCGTGAAAGGTACTAAATCTTCAGATTGTGTGTTTTAACATTTAATAAACTTTAGGAAAAAACACAGCGCTAACCTATAAAATCGATCTCCAGAAAATTCTTTGGCACTTTCAAGATTTTATTTTCACTATCATAATTTGCATCTTTCAAATTAATTGTAACATTATCAATTTCTATCTCTTTAACTTCAAATGGTAAACCAATTAGTTTAATCAGAATAATTTCATAAGTTGTTTCATAAGTACCACTCTTATGCTGATTTATTATAAGCTCATTATCTTTACCGGTTAATTGAAAATTGCGTAGGCTAAACCTGCCCTTTTTGTAATCATAGCCATCACCAGCATCTTCATAAACCTCAGAAGATTCTGTCCCTTCGGCATAAAATACTTCTAGGGTAAGCTCCTCAATTGTTATTTCTCCTACATATTGCTGCACAGGATATCTAGGGATAATAGCACCTTCTTTAACAAACATAGGTAACATATCTATATCTGCATCTACCCACATTTCACGACCACCTTCAATCAATTTATGATCCCAGTAATTATACCATTTCCCGCGTGGAATATACATGCGTCTCCCTCTTGCATTTGGTTCTGTAATAGGACAAACCAGAACTTTTTTACCAAATATAAATTCATCTGTTCTATAATGCGTTTGAGGATCTTTTTGATCATAATAGACTAAAGGCTGTAACATGGGTATAGCCTTAGTGGTGTAATCATAAAACATTGTATAGAGGTAAGGCAGAAAGGTATAACGTATCTCTATAAATTTTCTCGCGATATCTGTTACTTCGTCGTCAAAAGACCAAGGTTCCTGATCACCATGATGACCAGATGAATGTACTCTACAAAACGGATGAAAAACACCCAGCTGAATCCATCTAGCAAATAATTCTCCAGTAGGCTGCTCTGCAAATCCACCTATATCTGTTCCTGTAAAAGACATTCCAGACACGCACATACGCTGAACCTGTATATTTGCCAACCACAAATGCTCCCAGGTAGCAACATTATCACCTGTCCATGACGAAGTGTAGCGTTGCGCACCACTGTATGCAGATCGTGTTATAACAAATGGCCTTTTAGGGTAAACAAATCTTTTTACACCTTCATACGTGGCTCGCGCCATTTGAGTACCATAAATATTGTGAGCTTTACGGTGACTACAATGATGCCCATCATAATTATGTCGTACATCATCAGGAAAGGTTTTACCGGGAACTTCCATTACAGCCGGTTCATTCATATCATTCCAAACGCCCTTTACCCCAATGTCTTCTATTAATTCTTTAAAAAGACCAGCCCACCATTCACGTACATCAGGATTTGTATAATCAGGAAAACAGCATTGTCCCGGCCATACTTTACCCATCATATACGGACCGTCTGCCCTTTTGCAGAAATAGTCATTTTCAAGAGCCTCCTGATAAACAGGGTAATCTTTATCTATTTTAATACCTGGATCAATAATAACAATAGTTTTAAAACCATCATCAGAGAGTTCCTGCACCATTTTCTTAGGATCTGGAAAATATTCCTTATTCCAGGTAAAGCACCTGAAACCTTCCATATAATCGATATCCAGATAAATAGCGTCACATGGAATTTTTAAATCCCTGAATTTTTTTGCAATGCTTTTCACTTTTGATTCAGGATAGTAACTCCATTTACATTGCTGAAATCCTAATACCCACATGGGCGGCATTTCGGGCTTACCCGTAAGATGCGTGTAGTTTTCTACAACATCAGACATTTTAGGGCCATAGATGAAATAATAATTCATCTCGCCTCCATCTGCCCAAAAGCTCGTAATATCGAGTCTTTCCTGACAAAAATCGAAATAAGTCTTAAAAGTATTATCAAAGAAAATTCCGTAGGCTCTTTTGTTATTTAAGCCAATGTAAAATGGAACGCTTTTATAAATAGGATCCTGATCTTTGCCAAAAGCATATGAATCTGTAGCCCAGTTCTGAACTCTTTTCCCTCTTAGGTTAAAATGCATAGGCTTATCTCCCATACCATAAAAACCTTCGCCGTGCTGAGCTTTTTTGCTCATTTTGACCATATCGCCACCAAATTCAAAGCTTTCTTCATAATGAAAGCCTATTTCATCTTCGTTTATTAAGTTGCCCTTAATATCGAATATTTTGGTCTGCAGGCTCGATTTTTCAATCTTTACGACAAGTTTTGCCGTGATGATTTCATAGTGATGTTCATCTTCTTTAATTTCAAGATGATTATAACCTGTATGATTTTCTTCATCTATCGCATATGAAAAATCCTCTTCTAAAACGCCTCTGGTGCCATATCTAAATCGAAGAACACTATCGCGTAGAACGGTAAGCTGAAGAATTATATCATTTTGAGTGGTAAAATATAATGTATCTACTTCTTTTTCAAAATTTATTACAGTATCAGGAAACTGATTTCCCTTATTTACAAGTTCAGTATTTGTAATCATAGGAGGATTTTCATGTTTTTACCTTACAAATGAAAGGTATCCAAAACTAATCTGAAATTAATTTGAAGTGTTTTTCAACTACAACGTTTACTACTATTTCTTCTTTAGCGAAAAAACTGAAATTGCCAAAGGTGGTAAATGAATTGTTATTGAATTCGGTCTTCCATTCCAGCCTTCACCATCAACTTTCACCTTCTCATTAATATGATCCCCGCTTCCGCCGTATTTAATTTCGTTACTATTAAAAATGTTGTAAAGTGGTTTACCGGCTTTAAAATATTCTGGAACCCCAATTTTATAGTTTT
>JBALXG010000660.1:0-1583 GCA_036961055.1 Leeuwenhoekiella sp.
CCCATGCGCAATAAACAATTGTGCGCTTAGGTTTGCTTCCGGCTTTTGCGAGTTCGCCCACTGCTTTTGCTTCCTGCAGGAGTGCTACCATTCCGCTTACGGGATCTGAAGCGCCATGAACCCAGGCGTCATGATGATTTCCTCTTAATACCCACTCATCAGGAAAATCTGTTCCTTTCATCGTAGCAATTACATCATAAATAGGTTTTAACTGCCAGTCAAATTCTAATTTTAAATGAACTTTTGCAGGTCCTGGGCCTATGTGATACGTTATTGGCAAACCACCTCTCCAGGAATCTGGTGCAACTTTACCATCAAGTGCAGCCAGCAATGGCTGTGCATCTTCGTATGAAATTGGTAAAACAGGAATTTTAGTAATTGTGGGCGCATCTTTTCTGTCGAGACGCTTAGCGTCTTTAGTTGCTGCATAACCCGGAGTCAAAACATCACCAGGATATAAAGGCATATCCATCACAGAACCTCGTTGAACCCCCGTTTTATTTTTAAAAGCACCTTTAGGATACACATCTCCCCTGCCATAACCGTCATCTTCAGGATCTGAATAAATTATACAGCCTATGGCTCCTTTTTCGGCAGCGAGTTTCGGTTTTATTCCACGCCATGAGCCATAATATTTTGCAATCACAATTTTACCTTTAACATCAATACCCAGTTTTTCTAATTCCTCATAATCATCAGGTACACCATAATTAACAAATACAAGTTCGGCTTCTACATCACCGTCTTTTGAAAATGCATTGTAGCTGGGAAGCAAAGCATCACCCTGCTTTGTAAATTCATCCCCCTCGACGTGTACAGCCGTAAGTTTTGCCGTATATTTTTCTGGCGCGGTAAGCTCAAGAAGGCGCACTTTAGGATATGGAAATAATACATCATAGGTTTCTATTTTTGTATCATAGCCCCAGGATTTAAATTGTTTTGCCATCCATTCGGCATTTTCTTTGTCAAAATCTGTTCCCAGATAATGAGGCCTGGCAGTCATTTTTTTCATCCAGTTATCCAGATTTTCGGCAGAAAGTTTTGAGTCAAAATCTGCTTCAAGTTTAATTTCTTTTGCTGCGCTTTCAGGCTTAAATCCTAGAATGGATTCCTGTGCATTTAAAGAGGTTACTGCCAGTACAAACAGCAGGGGTAAAATTTTGTTGGTCATTTTTGCATTTGTGTTAGTTTAAGCTTATAAATTACTAAATCTATTACGCAAACAGGATTTTAAAAATGTAATAATTTGACCTCAGATTTACAGAATTAGGAAAATTAGCGTTTCTTAAATGCTAATAATTTCCTGACCAAAACCCCTGTTTTCTATCTAAATATCTGCTTAATAAGGCTAAAAAACAGCTTTTAAACAATTCATTATTATATAGTTTGAATTATATTAGTACTTTAAATTAGTTTATGTTTTCATTAAAAATCTGGCTTAGATTTATCGGAATTCTATTTTTAACGACCACTTTTAGCTGCGTCAACCTGAGCGCTGTGAGCGATTTTTCAACTATATCATCTCAAGCAATCAGCAATTTTGAAAACATTGAATATAGTTTTACTAAGCACTGCATTGATAG
>JBALXG010000661.1:0-1580 GCA_036961055.1 Leeuwenhoekiella sp.
ATCGTTGTGGTTACTAAAATTTAGATTTTAGTAAATAAGATTCTTTCTCACAGCTATAGAAAGAACGCAGTATAAAGCTTTTTTTAATAAACTTTTCAATCTAATAATTGCGTACGGCTTTATTGTTTACCGGCATGCTGAATTTAAAAGTCGTTTTTTCATCAGTAGAAGTAACATCAATTTTCCCATTGTGTGCTTTTGCGATTTCAGACGAAATGTATAAACCTAATCCTAATCCAGATTTATTGTTTGCAGAGTTTGTGGTGAAAAAAGGTTTAAAAAGGTTGGGCATTTTCACATTAGAGATTTTCTCGCCGGCATTTGAAATTAGTATAGAAAACTCCCCATTTTCTGAAGTTATCTCGGTATAAACAGGCTTATCAACAGCGCCGTGTTTTACCGCATTTCCTAAAAGATTTGAATAAAGTTGGCTTATTCTGTTACTATCACAAAGCACATCTTCTTTTAAATCTATAGTTAAGTTGATTTGATGACCCGTATTAAGGGTTTTAATCTCTTTTGCGACCTGGTTTAATGATTTTTTAAGTGCCTGATTGTTATTGGTAAGTTCTAATTGTATCCCTTCGCCTAAATGACCTTTTGCAAAATCAAGCAAATTGTCTATAAGTCCTTGCATCCTGTAAGATGTGCTCTTAATTATACTTGCTTGTCGTCTTCCCATCTCAGGAAGATCCATTTGCAAAAGAATATCTGCACACATTCTGGTTGTGCCCACGGGGTTGCGTAAGTCATGGCCTAAAATGGCGATAAAAGTTTCTCTTAATTCTCCTATCTGCTTTTCTTCCTTCAGGATGGCGTTGATTTCGTTAATTTCTTCTACGGCATCCAGATGAAAAGAAATTAACTGTGCGTATAATTCAAATAAGGCTTTTGTTTCTTTATTTTCAAGTTTTGCGGGCTGCGGATCTATCGCGCAGAGCGTACCAAAAAATCGCCCGTCTTTTCTAAAAATAGGAAACGAAATATAACTTTGAAAGCCATATTTAAGTGGGGTGTGATGATTACAAAATTGCTCACTTTTTGCAACTTCTTCAATAATAACGGGATTATGATGCTGTCTTATTTCGTTGCAAATTGTTGTTTCCAGAATTAATTCATCACCGGTTTTAAGTCCAAAATTGATTTCATCTTGAGACACACAGGTAATCCATTTATCTTCTGTAACTCGGGCTACCGCAGAAAACTTCATTCCTGTTGTGCGGCAAATAACATTTAAGATTGATGGGATCGCACTTATCTGCAATACGTTGAAAATATCGTTTTGTAAATCTGGTCTTAAATTGCTGTTAACCATAGGTGACTTAGAAAAATTAAAGATACTATTATTTTTTATAAATTATTTCTAGAAATAATACGCATAGAATTGTATGTGAGAATTGTTTTAAACTATTTTTAAAAATGGCAAAAAATGATCAATTTTCGGCAATTTTCAGGCTAAAATCGCCGGTGCTTGTCAAAATATAGTCTTCGACAAGCTCAGGCAGGCAGATGTTGTCTTATTTATGTATTCGTCAACCTATCTGGAAGTATATTAAAACGGCACTTTCTTCTTTGAAATT
>JBALXG010000662.1:0-1570 GCA_036961055.1 Leeuwenhoekiella sp.
TTTCCAAGTCCTACTCTCGCAAAATGGGTTAAAATAACAAATATAAAATACACAGAAACACTTGTTGAATTTACCGTAAAGCCAAGTGAAAAACCTCCTGAAACAGGTGAAAAATCGGGTAAAACGAAGCATTTATTCCGCAATATCGCATCAAGTACTTTTCGAATTCAGGTAAAACATAAAACGCTTTATGCTTTTGACATAGGTCAAAATGAAGCGATAAATAATAAAGGAGAGGAAGAAGGAATTCAAAAAGTGGGTAATACTCTTATAGCAGAAGTGGGAGAGGTAAGAATTCAGCAATTTCACTGGAAAGTCTTAACCGACTATTTGGTTCATAAAATAGAATTTTAACCGTTTTTACTTGCAAATGAAACAGGAGGCAAATCTTTTAAGTGATTAATACATTATTTTTAACAATAGCTCATTTTTTACTTGTTTTGAAGGAAACCGATAATTATATTGCGCTGTAAAACGTTTTACTAAATTTTTTAGCCCCTCTAACTATCAACTTATCCTGAAGAATGAGTCTGTTAACTGACCAACGAATTGTAATGACATTAGACGCCGGAGGAACAAATTTTGTTTTTTCGGCCATGCAAGGTGCACAGGAAATTGTGCAGCCTATTATTAGAGAATCAAATTCTGCTAAACTTGAAGAATGCCTTAAAACTATAATTAATGGTTTTAAAGATTTATTAAAAAGCTTAGGAACATCAAAACCTGCAGCCATTAGTTTTGCATTTCCTGGCCCCGCAGACTACAAAAGTGGTATTATAGGTGATTTACCTAATTTTCCATCCTTTAGAGGAGGTGTTGCTCTGGGACCTATGCTTGAGGACATTTTTAATCTACCTACTTTTATTAATAATGACGGTGATCTCTTTACTTATGGAGAGGCTATGGGAGGTTTTTTACCTAATCTCAATGCATTACTTCAACAAAAAAATATTAATAAAACGTACACAAACCTCATAGGAATAACTCTAGGAACAGGCTTTGGTGGTGGTATAGTTGTGAATAATCAATTGTGTCAAGGCGATAATTCTGCAGCAGGAGAAATCTGGCTTACAAGAAATTATAAAAATTCAGCATATATGGCAGAAGAGGGTGTAAGTATACGTGCTATTCAGCGCGCATATTCACAGCAAACTAAAAGTTCTGAAGTTCTTGCTCCTAAAGACATTTATGATATAGCTCTGGGGAAAAGAGAAGGTGATAAAAATGCAGCAGAATTTGCTTTTGAAAAGACCGCAGAAGTTATTGCAGAATCTCTTGCTCACGCTTTAACTTTAGTTGATGGTCCCGTGGTTATAGGCGGTGGTATTTCTGGAGCTTCAAAGCTTATCCTTCCCAAAATAACTGAGATACTTAATGGAACGATCAAAAATCAGGATGGTGAGAATATTCCACGCTTAGTTT
The DNA here is from genome assembly GCA_036961055.1 of Leeuwenhoekiella sp. Classification (GTDB taxonomy): domain Bacteria; phylum Bacteroidota; class Bacteroidia; order Flavobacteriales; family Flavobacteriaceae; genus Leeuwenhoekiella. Next base: position 1,423 of record JBALXG010000662.1, read on the forward strand.
CAAAAGTTTATGATCTGGAAAATTCAGCTTCAGAAGCTAATTTTTTCAACTGGAATGGCAATTATATCAATGTTCCTTTTAATGATAGAAAAATTTTGTACAATTCTGAAAAGCGAATTCCTGTAGGTCTTTCTTTATTGGGCACAAG
>JBALXG010000663.1:0-1563 GCA_036961055.1 Leeuwenhoekiella sp.
TATAATTGTGGCATGGCTTTTTACAACGCTTCTTCTTAATTTTTACGAGGTTTATAGATTTACATCGTTTTTAAAAATTTTAAACCTTTTAGGTAAACAGATTATAATTTTCGCGCTTGTTGTCTATGCCTTTTTTGGCATTGTAGAACTGCGACAGGATCCTATAGAATTATTAGAATACATCATCATTTGTTTTGTAGGCATAGCTGTTATAAAGGTGGGAATATTTAATTTACTTAAAAAGTACAGAATTTTAATAGGCGGGAATATTCAAAGAGTTGTGATTCTGGGAGAAAACTCTAAAACAAGACACCTTAAAACTTTTTTTGAAAAAAATCCAGCTTATGGTTACGAGTTAATCAAAGTATTTGACTTTCGTGAAAAAAAGAAGTTAGTTAATGAAGTAATAGACTATGTCATTCAAAATGATATAGATGAAATTTACTGCTCCATTTCTGAAATGAAAAATAAACAAATTGCAAAAATTGTAGATTTTGCAGATAATAACCTGAAAGTGGTTAAATTTTTACCTGACAATCGCGAGATTTTTACTAAAAAATTAGATTATCAGTACTACGGGATTTCACCTATTCTTTCATTACGAACAATCCCAATTGAAACACCATTTAATCAATTCTTAAAAAGAACATTAGATTTAATAATTTCTACAATTGTCATTGTGTTAATCATGTCCTGGTTAACACCTCTTGTTGCTCTTCTTATACAACTTGAATCTAAAGGACCAGTCTATTTTAGACAAAAGCGCAGTGGTTTGGGAAATAAGGTTTTTTACTGCTATAAATTCAGATCTATGCATAGCAACGAAAATGCAAATTCTGCACAGGCTAAACTTGGCGACAAGCGAATAACAAGATTAGGTAGTTTCCTTAGAAAATCGAGTGTTGATGAATTACCACAATTCTTTAATGTCTTTTTAGGTGATATGTCTGTAGTAGGTCCCCGGCCACATATGCTTAGTCATACTCATCATTATGCTGCGAGTATAGATAAATTTATGGTACGCCATTTTGTGAAACCCGGTATTACTGGGCTTGCTCAGGTAAGTGGTTACAGAGGTGAGATACGTACTGATGATGATATTAAAAACAGGGTCAGGTTTGATATATTTTATCTTGAAAATTGGTCTATCCTGATGGATTTACGCATAATTATAAAAACGGCTCTTAATGTAGTGCAAGGCGAAAAAAATGCATATTAAATGGAGCAAGAACTTGTTTCTGTTATTATGCCTCTTTACAATGCAGAAAGATTTGTAGAAACTGCGATAAAATCGGTACAAGAGCAAACATATACTCAATGGGAACTTATTATTATTGATGATGCTTCAACTGATTCTAGTTATGCCATTGCAGAAAAAACCATTCAAGACAAGCGTATAAGGCTTTTAAAGCTCACAAAGAACAACGGCGCGGGAATTGCGCGAAATGTAGGAATACGCGCGGCAAAAGGTGCTTACATTGCGTTTCTGGATGCGGATGATCTCTGGAAGCCACAAAAGATTGAGAAGCAAATTGAATTCATGAAAAAAAAAGGGGTAAAAAT
>JBALXG010000664.1:0-1551 GCA_036961055.1 Leeuwenhoekiella sp.
GGATGCTGTAAATGCGCTTAAAACTAATAATTATGATCTGGCGATACTTGATGTTATGCTGCCAGATATTGATGGTTTTAATCTGGCTAAGCAAATGCAGCAAACCCATTTTCAGGTTCCATTTTTATTTCTTACTGCGAGGTCATTAAAAACAGATGTTCTAAAAGGTTTCTCAGTTGGAGCTATAGATTATCTTAAAAAACCCATTGATGAAGAAGAACTTGTCGCCCGTATTCACGCCTTATTATCGCGGGTTTTAAATGCAGAAGGACCGCAACGACAAAAAACGTTGCATAAAATAGGAAATTATTCTTTTGACAGTGTGAAGCAGCAATTAGAATTTAAAGGTGAAATAATAACACTCACTTCCCGAGAAGGCGAGTTGTTACTGTATCTTTTAAATAATACGGGTAGCCTTTGTAGCCATAAAGATATTTTAATACATCTCTGGGGCAAAAATGATTATTTTAACAGGAAAAGTCTAAATGTTTTTATTTCGCATTTGCGAAAATATTTAAGCAAAGATGATTCTGTGAAAATCGCCAATATGCATGGAAAAGGATTTATACTTAAGGCTTAGTAATTTTGAGGAATCTCAAAATCGATGCGATATTTAGGCCTAAAAGGGCGTTAATTAGCTGAAATAACCCGATTTTTAGTTAGATTAATAGCTTACGTGTTCAGTAATTTCCAGGCCGTAACCTATCATACCCACGCGTTTAGTACTTTGACTATTAGATAATACCCTTATTTTAGAAATGCCAATATCGTGTAAAATTTGTGCGCCTATACCAAAATCTTTAGCATCCATTTGAAGCTGTGGAGCTTTAATAATGCCTTGCTTTTGTAATTCTTTCAGCTCTTCTAATCTACTTAAAAGCTTATCTGAAGGATTTTCCTGGTTTATAAAAACAATAGCTCCTTTACCATTATCATTAATAGCCTTAAACATAGCATCCAGCTTTTTATCTGCTTCATTTGTAAGCGTTCCCAGAATATCGTTATTAACGTATGTAGAATTTACGCGTACAAGAACAGGTTCATTTATTGCCCAATTACCTTTTGTAAGAACGAGATGTATCTGGTCATTTGTGGTTTGCTTATAAGCACGCAGGCGAAAGTGGCCAAACCTCGTTTCAATTTCAAAATCTTCTTTTTTTACAATAAGAGAATCATGCTGCATTCTGTAAGCAACGAGATCTTCTATAGAAATTATTTTTAAATCAAAGTTTTTAGCAACTTCTACTAATTGCGGAAGCCTCGCCATTGAGCCGTCTTCATTTAGAATTTCAACTAGAATACCGGCAGGTTTAAGTCCTGCCAAACGCGCAAGATCAATTGATGCCTCTGTATGTCCTGTGCGACGTAAAACGCCACCTTGTTTAGCGCGCAACGGAAAAATATGCCCGGGACGACCTAGATCATGTGGTTTTGTATCTTCATTTACCAGTGACTTTATAGTTTTGGCACGATCGTGTACAGAAATTCCTGTGGTACAACCATGGCCTATTAAATCAACTGATACGGTAAACTGAGTGTTATGTAAAACGG
>JBALXG010000665.1:0-1550 GCA_036961055.1 Leeuwenhoekiella sp.
ATTAATAGGAGAAACACAAACCTTTGGGAGTAACGGTTTTCGCAAACGCGAACTAGTAGTTACCACAGAAGAGCAATATCCTCAACATATAATGGTAGAATTTGTTCAGGATAAAACAGACTTGCTTAATAATTTTAATGTAGGTCAAAATGTGAAGGTAAGCATCAACTTACGAGGTCGTGAGTGGGTAAATCCTCAGGGAGAAACAAAATACTTTAATAGTATTCAGGGATGGAGAATAGAGAATCTACAGGCAGAAACAGGTGGCAATATCCCGCCGGTACCACCTGCAGATCAATTTGAGCCAGCGACAGATTTTAGCGATGATGATCATGATGATCTACCATTTTAAAAAGTAATAAATAACATTAAAAAACCCCAAAATTTGGGGTTTTTTTGGTTTTACGTTAAAGGCATTTCTATTAACTTCAGCTTTTTATTATTATTTATCTACGCTCAGACCAGCCATTTCCAGATCCTTCTATAGCAAGTTCAGAAGGTCTTCTTGCTATTGGCGGTGACTTATCTACAAAAAGATTGTTAGATGCATACAGTAGCGGGATATTCCCATGGTATAATGGTGGGCAACCTATTTTATGGTGGTCGCCAGATCCCAGAATGATTCTTTTTCCTGAAAAGGTTAAAGTCTCAAAAACCATGCGTAAGGTTCTGCGTGATAATACCTTTCAAATCACTTATAATACCTGCTTTTTAGACGTTATTTTAAAATGTAAACGTATTAAGCGAGAAGGCCAGAACGATACGTGGATTACTAATGATATGGTGGCAGCTTATGTAAAATTACATGAAGACGGCATAGCTCAATCTGTTGAGGTCTGGCAAGATGGAGTTTTAGTAGGAGGTCTTTATGGTGTTAACTTAAAAGACCAACGTGTTTTTTGTGGAGAATCTATGTTTGCCGAAGTGAGCAATGCCAGTAAAGTCGCACTAATATCGCTTTCGCGAAAGCTGGAACAGGAAAATTATAAGTTTATAGACTGCCAGGTGTATACAGATCATCTATCAAGTATGGGCGCTTTAGAAATCCCCAGAACAGAATTTTTAGACTTACTAAGATGATATGTCTCTATGCTTTACTTAAAGTTTTATGTCTAAAACAACTTAGCTCATGATCATTTACCATGCCTGTGGCCTGCATGTGCGCGTATATAACTGTTGAGCCCACAAACTTAAAACCTCTTTTTTTAAGGTCTTTGCTCAAGGCATCGCTTATTGCAGTTGTTGGGGCTGCTTCTTTGTAATTATTAACTTTATTCTGTATGGGTTTGTGATCTACAAAACCCCAGATATATTTTGAGAAACTGCCAAATTCTTCCTGAATTTTCATAAAAGCCTGAGCATTAGTTACAGCAGATCTTACCTTCAGTTTATTGCGTATTATTCCGGGATTTTCAAGTAATTGAGCGAGTTTTTCCTCGTCGTATTCGGCTATTTTTTTATAGTCAAAATCATCAAAAGCTGCTCTAAAGTTTTCGCGTTTGCGCAAAATGGTAATCCAACTCAAACCTGCCTGAAAAGTTTCTAAAATT
>JBALXG010000666.1:0-1550 GCA_036961055.1 Leeuwenhoekiella sp.
GAATTGCAGAAAGTAAATCTTGAAGGCACGGCAAACCTGGTTAATTTGAGCATTGCAAACCAAATAAAAAAATTCTGCTTTGTAAGTTCTGTTGCCGCACTGGGCGAAATGGAAAAGGGAAAATCTGTTACCGAAGAAAATCAATGGGATCCTAACCGGGAAAATTCGGTTTATAGTATATCAAAATATGCTTCAGAAATGGAAGTATGGCGCGGTACTCAGGAAAATCTGGATGTTGTCATTGTGAACCCGGGTATTATTTTAGGTGAAGGCTTTTATAACTCTGGGAGCGGTAAAATGTTTACGCAACTGCGAAAAGGATTAAAATTTACTGTTCCCGGAGGCACTGGTTTTGTAGATGTAAAAGATGTAGTGCGCGCAATGATAACTTTAATGGCGAGTGAACTAAAAAATGAAGATTTTATTTTAGTAGGCGAAAATTTAAAATTTAAAACTGTACTTGAGAAAATCGCTGAAGCCTTACAGGTCAAAAAACCAAGGACAATTCTAAAAAACTGGCAACTTAATATTGCCTGGAAAATGGACTGGCTGCTCTACGTTTTGTTTGATAAAAAAAGAAAATTGACCAAATCAATGGCAAAATCGGCTCAAAACGATACTTTTTACGACTCTTCTAAAATTAGGAAATCACTGGCTTTTGATTTCACATCTATTGATGAAACTATAAAAAGGATAGCTTCACATTACAAAACCACTAATGCTAGAGAATAGAGTCTGTGATTTTCTTATCAGGTACTCTGGATCTTTTTCCTAAAGAATCTTTAAAAACTGAAGATTTTACTCGAGAAAGACTATCGCTGGTCCTTTTGAGTTTTTCTACCTCATCTCGTTTATTTTCAATTCTGGTATTTATCTCTTGCCACATTTTTGAATAGGCATTAAAATCTACCGAATAATACGAAATGCTTTGTGCTAGTTGTAAGCTGTCAATTGCATATTTATCATAAATGAACTTATCTGGTTCAATACCTGAAATTCGTAATTTTTGAATATTAAAACTACGAACCGCATTGACAAGTGATATATCATAAAGTATATCTGTAAGCTCTTCTTTATCGATAAGATTATCTGGTTTTTGAGGCCTGTCAATATCCTGACAACCTAAAATAAACAACATTAAAAACCCTATGACAAGTTGCTTTCTCATCTGTCAAAACTTAAACGTTGACCGTGTCGCTCATCATAAACTTTAAAGTTTTTATAGGCGAGCTGGCCATTTACAAAAGTATGAGATATACGAGATTTAAAAGTGCTGCCTTCAAAAGGTGACCACTTGCATTTGTATAGAATATTATCGCTGTTAACCGTCCATGGATTATTTAAATCTACCAGAACAAGGTCTGCATAAAATCCTTTTTTAATAAAGCCGCGTTTTTCTATCTGAAAGAGAATTGCCGGGTTATGGCACATTTTTTCAGCTATCTTTTCTAAACTTATTTTGCCTCTGTGGTACATTTCCAGCATTGCAGGCAAAGCATGTTGAACGAGCGGGCCACCGCTAGGTGCTTTTGTATAAACATTTTTTTTCT
>JBALXG010000667.1:0-1540 GCA_036961055.1 Leeuwenhoekiella sp.
CCGCGCAAGCGTATGCAACTTTTTTACCTGCTGTTCCTGTACCTATAATAAATACATCATATTCTTCTATCCCCATTACAGCATTATTTTTGCTACGCCACCATCAACTCTCAATGCAGCTCCATTAGTCGCCGCAGATAGCGGACTAGCAACATAAGCTACCAGGTTTGCAACTTCCTGAGGATCAATAAATCGCTGAATTATAGAAGAAGGTCGCGCTTCACTAAAAAACTGATCTTCAGCTTCGTTTTTACTTTTCTCATCTGTAATGCTCGCCATTTCTTTTACACCTTCAGAAAGTGTGGGGCCAGGCAGCACAGCATTTACCGTAACATTTGTGCTTTTAGTAGTTTCTGCAATCCCTCTGGAAATTGCTAGTTGGGCTGTTTTTGTCATTCCATAATGCACCATTTCTACCGGAATATTAATCGCACTCTCGCTGCTTATAAAAATTATGCGTCCCCAATTTTTTTTAAGCATCGCAGGCAGAAAAGCGCGAGAAAGGCGCACCCCGCTCATCACATTCACATCATAAAACCGCTGCCACTCGTCATCGGGAATTTCCAGAAAGTCTGTTTGCACAAAAACGCCCACGTTATTTACTAAAATATCTACAGAACCCACTTTTTTAATTAGCGCTGTAATTTCTTCAGTTTTGCTAAAATCGCATGTAATTCCGCTGATTTTTGCCTCTGGAGCGTCGTTTTTTAGTTTATTAAGCGCTTCATCTATAGATTTCTGGGTGCGTCCGTTAATGATAACTTCTGCTCCTTCCTGAGCTAACGTTCGGGCGATTGCAAAGCCTATTCCTTTAGTAGAGCCAGATATAAAGGCTCTTTTATCTTTAAGTTGGTAATCCATTTTGTGTTATTTAACTGTTTTATTTCGTCTGAACTATGTTGCAAACGATATTTGCCTAAAATTAGGTAAGGCAACTAGCGGAAACTGTTAGTAAAATGATAAAACTTATTTTGCTTTCGCAAAAGCAAAACATAACGCATTATCTTTGCGCGCAATGGGTAGGACAAAAATCAATCTACACTTAGAACAGTCTTTGCAATTGCAAAAACTAGGGGAAGCTATATCTTCTCACGACGAGTTAAAGCAGAACAGAATAGCGTTAAACGGTTTAATAGGCTCTTCTCTGTCGCTAGTGATCGCAGCATCTTTTAAGAAAACTAAAAGACCTTTTCTGTTTATTCTTAACGATAAAGAGGAAGCTGCATATTATTTAAATGATCTTGAGCAACTGCTTAAAGAAGATAATGTGCTCTTTTATCCCGGAAGCTACAGACGCCCGTATCAAATAGAAGAAACAGATAATTCTAATATTTTGCTGCGCGCAGAAGTACTTAACCGTATTAACTCGCGCAAAACACCTGCGCTTATTGTAACCTATCCTGATGCTTTATTTGAAAAAGTCGTCACCCGCAAAGAACTTGACAAAAGCACCCTAAAAGTGGCTTTAAATGACAAATTATCGCTGGATTTTGTCAACGAGTTGCTTTTTGAATATCACTTCAGAAGAGTTGATTTTGTG
>JBALXG010000668.1:0-1538 GCA_036961055.1 Leeuwenhoekiella sp.
TTGTATACCCGCACTTGCAGACTTAGAACCGTAAGGATAACTAATTGAACTTGCTTTTTCACCAAAATTATCAACAAAAAAGCTCTGATTTCTATTTAAATCTGACTTCAGGTTATCTTTATCCTGCAATCCTAACGGATTGTGATAATGACCATGAGAAGCCAGAAATCCACTTTTTTGAAGGTTTTTTAACTGCCTAACATCCATATATAATTCTTCTAAAATAGATCTTTCATCAAAATAAATCTTGAATAGCGGGTTTATAACTTCTTCTTGTTGGGCAAAAGACAGCTTAAAATTAAGGAGGTATTTTAAATAAGCTGTGGGTTTGTTGTCATAATTATAATGCTGCGCAGCTTTAATTTTTTCAATTTTATCGAGATGTATTGAAAACTGATTTTCTATGGCTTCCTTAAGCTTTTGAGGGGGAATATGCGAACGCAGCAAATGGATTTTATGTACTAACGAAACCTGATTCTCTGTATAAACAGAAGTATTGATAAAAAATATAAAAGGTATTCCCTTTCTCTCAAGTATAGGTCTGGCCAGATCATATTGCTCTTTAAGGCCATCATCAAAAGTTATGAGAATGTAATTTTTTTTAAGATGCTTATCTCGATATTGCAGCAAATCTTCTTGCGAAATAAACGCTGCTTCTGCACTAAGTTTATCGAGTTGAGCTTCAAATTGGGAAGGTGTGACACCAAAAATACTTGGGTAATCTGACCTAAAATCTAGCCGTATATAATGAAAATTAGCTACTGCCAGCATATTTTAATAGGTTATGGTTTTGAAGTAATTAAGCTCTGCTTCTGCTAAAATTTTTGCGATACGTAAACCTGCCTCACCATCTCCATAAATAGATTCACTAGGATATGATTTGGCTTCAATTTGTTTTAAAATCGCATTTTTTATTTCCTCAGAATTGTAGTCAACATCTAAAACATTTGCAGCTCGTTCTCTTCTATTTTGTCTTTTCCCTATGTTTACCACAGGCACACCGAGATAAGCACATTCCCGTATACCAGCACTGCTATTTCCTACTAGACCTTTACTGTTTACCAACAGTTTAAGAAAATCCAGCGGCTCCATATTCTTAAAAAAATGGATGTTTTCAGGTTTATTGATTTCGCGGAAAGATCTTATCGCGTTAGAAGTGCCGTCAGCGCCAGAGTCTACATTAGGCCAAAACCAGAAAGTAGGAATGTTTAACTCATCTATAGCTTTGAGGGTTTGATGTACATCTGCTTTTGCTTGTTTATACCTATTGGTTTCAGGATGCTGCATAGCAACAATATATCCAGATTGCCAGTCTACCTGTGGACCTACACCACCATATTTTTCAATGGGATCAAAATCTAAAACAGGATTATCTTTTACAGTTTTGGCTAAATCTAAAGAAGGACAGCCAGTATTTATAACTGTTCCCGGTTCTTCTCCCATTTTAATAACGCGTTCGCGAGCATCTTCTGAAGCAACAAGGTGCAAATCTGCCAGTTTTGTATTTGCATGTCTTACTTTTTCGTCAATATTTCCTG
>JBALXG010000669.1:0-1537 GCA_036961055.1 Leeuwenhoekiella sp.
CCAGTTAAGACCGGGATATGTACTTTCTTCCTCGGGAAACATAGATAGGGGATACATTTTCCCTTCAAATTGCTTGTATTTATAGATTTCTACAATGCTGTCATTTTCCAGAATCGCGCGTATTGATGCAGATTTGCTTTTTTCTATTCCCTGAAGTTCGCCCAATTCTGAACGCAAATAATTAATACTTTCTGCATTTTTAATAATATCCAGCTGTTTTAATTCATTGTTTTCAAATGTGCCATAAAGTGAATCACCTTTAATCTGATTATAGCCTAATTCTGCCCTATTATATAATGGGATTGTGTCTTCCTGAACAATAAAAGCATTGTAAAAAAGCTTTAAACTCTCTAAATTTTCGGTTTTCTTATTGCTAATTAAATGAATAGTGTCACCAGTCATTTGGCTCAAGCCACTCCATAATACTGGTTTCCCCAGCATTTGTGTGAGTCCGCTTCTTTGATCAATGTGTATGGAATCACTTTTACCACTAAGATCGCTTTTAAACAATCTTACGTTATAATATCCTCTTACAATTCGGTTTTCAGGCTTTCCGGTAACAACCAGGCGATCGCCATGAATGTATATAGAATCTTTATCCTGAACCGAAATTGCAACTGCTCTTTGAGTTATAAAAACCGAATCTTTAGCCCGATAAACTTCAGCATAATGACCTTTTATTACACTACTATTTGCAGTGTCAATAACCTTAATATTATTTGTAGCCGAAGCGAAACTATTGGCACGATTGTAATATAAACTATCGCCATAAACCGTGCGATTATCATAGTCAATACGGGAGTTTTTTACGAAATAACCTGTATCATTACGTGTGTCATAAAAACCGCGCTCACAATAAACTTTACTGGTTTCGCCTGTAATTGTAGAAGGGCCATAAAGATAAGCGTGACCTAATTCTGAATAAAAATCAAGCTGCTCACTGTTGATAACATATTCCGGATTTTTAACCACCACATCTTGAAGGAATGAGTATTTATCGTCATTCATAAAATAACGGCCTATCTTACTTGTAATAACACTTGCGGTATCTCGCAGCGTACCGCCAGAACGATAATAAGCTTCCTGCGTTATTCTATTAAGATATAAGGTATCTGTAGTAAGTGTAGCGTTAGGACTTTTAAGATCTACCTGGCCTGAAGCGTAGGCAAACTGCGTGTTGCCATTATATTCTGCATATCTACTGGTCATTGTAATGGTATCACCCTGGTTCATGCGCACATGACCATATGCTTTTACAAAATTATCCTGTTTATAATGAAAGGCCAGATCGCACCACATTTCTATACCTTCGTGAACAATATAAACCTGCTTGTCAACCTTATTCATTATAAGAGCTCCAGGATATTTTTGCTCGTCTATGCGAGATACGTCAGAAGTAATATCTATTTCGGTTCCTTTCTGCGCAAATATCTGGTTTGCAGTAAGTAAAATAAATAAAATCAAAAATGACTTTAATAATTGGGGCATAGCTTAGTTTAGTGTAAAAATAACGAAAAAATCATCGTTGAAGTATAGG
>JBALXG010000066.1:0-9904 GCA_036961055.1 Leeuwenhoekiella sp.
TTTCCTTTTAATTTATTTTGTATTTTAATTAGTGATTCATGAACCTCATCTTCTGCACTAAGTAGGATCTCCTGCATATTGGTTGTTTTGCATGCGATTTGCTTGTATTATTCTTAAAAATTAAAGGTGCGTTAACATTAAGTATTTGTTTAACTCATTTCTTATCATGATTAACACAAAACATTATTTTATATCTTTTTAAGATAATATTAACACCTGAAAATCATATAATATATGATTTTAAATAATTTCTGAAAATTATTTAACGCAAGTCGTACTTAAGTCTGGTATGACATGTTAAATGCGCCCAGATTATAATACTATAAACCAACTTTTTTAAATCCTGAACTTTTTGATTTAAAATCACTAGGACTCACGCCATATTTTTCTTTAAATATCTTAGAAAAATAACTTTTACTACTTAAGCCTATTTCGCCTGCAATTTCAGAAGAATTAAAATCTGTTGTGAGAAAAAGATGCTTTGCTTTTTGCAAGCGTAATTCCTGAATATATTCATTAACAGTCTTATGAAACATAAGTTTAAAACTTTCCTGAAGTTTATTTACATTAGTTAATAAACGATGGGATAAATCATGAATAGTAGGTAGATTGAGAAATTCATCTTCTATTATTAAACAAGCTTTTTTAACCAAAACAACCTCCTGATTAGTCATGAATGCTGTATTCTCGTAATCTGCTATTTCTTTATTATAATTATCAAGCTGAATAGTTAGAAGCTCATATAACTTTCCTTTTATAAATAAAGCGCGTAGAAAACCTTCCCTTTTACAATTTATTATTATTTGCAATAAAGCTCTTATTTCTAACCCAAAATTACCATTGTGATAAAATGTGTTAACTGCATATATGTCATTAAAAACAGAATATAGTTCTCTATTTAAAACTAAAAAATCAAAATCAAAATTTTGCTGAAATTTTTGCCTGTCAATCTCTATACTAATTAAATCAATCGCAGTTTTTACGGGAAATGTTAATGAATGTGCTGTATGAAAGTTTCCTACAACTATAATTTTATGAAGCTCATCAACATACGTAGGTATATCACTATCTTCAAAATTATGACGCACTTCACCTTTTAGAGCATATATAAATCGTAACGGATGATTATTTTTAGATACAAAAACTAACTGTACCTCTTCAAAAAAGATGACATTGTATCTAATATGATATATACCTGTTTTGTATAAGATGAATTCTACCTGACCTTTACCCAAATGAGAAGGGATATCTATTTTACATAGCCCTTGATCATTAGTAACCACAGAATCTAATTGCTTAGCAAAGTCTTCTAGACTCTCTAAACTATGCCCTCCTTTTATTTTTAATTTTCTCATGGGTTAATTTTCAGCAGCTGATAACTATCCCATAAAAATTATATACTTTTAAAGGTTCAGGTATTTCTTATAAGGTAAAGCTATTATACGGACTATTAGGTAATTATTTAAAATAATTCTATATAAATTGATAAAGTTATTTGGATGTTTGATTCGGGAGTTTTTGACCAAAGATTTATGTGTAAGTGATAAATTATTTCAAAACTTCAATAGAAATGTCACTTATTTCTGATATAAAAATTACATATGCGTTCATTTTCTATTGCTATTCACGGCGGTGCCGGCACATTAATAAAAGGTCTTATGACTCCCGAGAAGGAAATAGCCTATGTTAATGCATTAAAAAACGCCCTTAATGCTGGTTATATCGCTCTAGAAGAGCAAAAATCAGCTTTAGATGCGGTAGAAATTGCCGTAAAAATGCTGGAAGATTCTCCACTTTTTAACGCGGGAAAAGGCAGTGTATTTACAGCACAAGGCAAACACGAGATGGATGCCGCAATTATGGAAGGGCAGAATTTAAAGGCAGGTGCAGTATCACTTATTTCTGGGATCAAAAATCCGGTTTGTCTGGCCAGAGACGTTTTAGAGAAAAGTCAACATGTATTCCTTGCAGGTGAAGGTGCTATGACTTTTGCTAAAGATTTAAATTACTCATTTGAAAGTGAAGGTTACTTCTTTGATCAGCTACGATATGACCAGTGGCAGGAGATAAAAAACAGTGAAAATTTTCAATTAGATCATAGCCTGAAAAAAGATGCAAAGTTTGGTACTGTAGGCGCGGTGGCCTGCGATGCATTTGGAAATCTCGCGGCAGCAACATCAACTGGCGGAATGACAAACAAAAAATGGGGACGCATAGGCGATTCTCCCATTATAGGATCTGGTAATTATGCAAATAATAAAACCTGCGCTGTAAGCTGTACGGGCAGTGGAGAATATTTTATAAGAGGTGTGGTTGCCTACGATGTCTCCTGCCTGATGGAATATAAAGGACTTTCTCTGGCTGATGCGGCATCTACAGTTATTAATGACCGATTAATAAAATTAGGAGGTGATGGCGGATTAATTGCTGTTGATGCACAGGCAAATATTGCCACACCTTTTAATACTGAAGGTATGTACCGCGCTTATCAAACCTCTGGTGGAGAAACTAAAGTCGCCATTTATAACGAGTAGCTTTATATAGCCGAAGGATGCATATCTACATGCAAAATATTAAGCTGATGCTTTTCTATATTGAATCGATCACCTTTGGCTAAAATATGAGTCTTTAAGTTTGTTATTGACATAGGCTCTCCTTTTGTTACAAGCATCTCTGTATTATGCTCAAGATTTGCAGGATCAAAAATGATAACCATACCAGAACCTATAACTTCAACAGTATTACAGTTTTTTATCACAAGTCCCGTGTCTTCAGCAAGACCAATACCTATAAGATTGGGAAATTTAGCAACAGCTTCTGCTAAACGCCCAAACCTGCCTCGTCTAATAAAATGTGAATCTATTATTATACTTTTTATAAAACCCATACCGGTCTTCATACCTACCGCGCCCTTGATAAAAGCCTCTTTGCCACTTCCTCCAGAAATCATTTCATGAGACATGCACATCGCACCCGCGCTTGTTCCTGCAATAACAAGTGATTCATTTTGATAGCGCTCGCTTAAAAGGTGATGTATAGTACTGTCTCCTATTTTTTTTGTGATTTCAGATTGATTACCACCAGAAAACATTACACAGTCAGCATTTTTAATCCATTGAATATATTCTTCATTTTCAGATTCTTCTCGGGTACGAATATCTGCGATTTTTATATTGGTGCAGCCTAATTTTCCAAAGGCATTAATATAATTCTGCCCTACTTCATCAGGAATACTGGAGGCCGTAGGTATGATTACAATCTGCGCATTTTTACCGCCACTTTCACTAACAACTCGTGCAAGAATACTATCTTCTATATACTCTATGTGATATTTTTCCTGTGTTCTTATTCCTTTGTTTTCATTCCCACCTATAGGAATAAGTGTTCCTTTTAAACTCATTTGTCTGCTTTATTTGACTGCAAAAATACAGTTATTGTTTTAGGAAATAGAGTACTTTTATATAAATCCAACCAACTGACACCTAATATGAAGATAAGAGAAATTAACGTAATGCGCGGTCCTAATTACTGGTCTTTAAGGCGTCACCAGTTAATAGTGATGGTGCTGGATTTAGAAGAAATGGAGTACCGTCCCACTGATGAGATTCCCGGCTTTACGCAAAGGCTAAAAACCATGTTTCCCGGTATGCAACAACACAGATGCTCTGAAGGTGTTGAAGGAGGATTTTTTATGCGTGTTGAAGACGGTACCTGGATGGGGCATGTAATAGAGCATGTCGCTCTCGAGATTCAGACATTGGCTGGTATGGACACAGGTTTCGGAAGAACCCGAGGATACGGGGAGACTGGTGTTTATCATGTGGTTTTCTCATATATTGAAGAAAATGTAGGTCGTTTTGCTGCCAATTCAGCTGTGCGTATTTGCGAGGCACTTACAGCAGGCACAGAATACGATCTTGAAAAAGATATTCAGGAAATGCGCGAAATACGCGAAGCCGAACGTCTGGGCCCAAGCACCTGGTCTATTGTTTCTGAGGCTATAAACCGTGGCATACCGTGGATACGGCTTAATAACAGTTCGCTTTGCCAACTCGGGCATGGTGCTAATCAAAAAAGAATACAGGCGACAGTTACAAGTAATACCAGTAGTATAGGTGTAGAACTTGCCTGCGATAAAGAAGAAACTAAGCATCTGTTAGAAGAAGCTGCGGTGCTAGTACCCAGAGGTGAAATAATTTCAGATCTTGAAGATTTACAGAATACCTGTGAATACGTAGGTTATCCACTCGTAATAAAACCTATTGATGGTAATCACGGCAGAGGGATAACCGTAAATATAAATTCATATCATGAGGCAGTAGAAGCCTTTAGCATTGCAAAAGAGGTTTCTCATCGCATTATTGTCGAAAAATACATCGTAGGGGACGATTTTAGGCTTCTGGTGATCAATTTTAAACTTGTAGCTGCCGCAAAACGCACTCCGGCTCATATAATAGGAGATGGAGAATCTACCGTCTTACAATTAATTGAAAAGGTAAACAACGATCCTCGCCGAGGTTATGGTCATGAGAATATGTTAACAATGATTGTAATTAACGACCTTACTCAAACAATTATTCAGGCTAAAGGATATACAGAAAATTCAGTTTTACCTGACGGCGAAATTTTAATTTTAAAAGATACCGCAAATCTTAGTACAGGCGGTACTGCAGAAGATGTGACAGATATTGTGCATTCATCAAATGCGGCGATGGCAGAGCGTATAGCACGTCTCATAGATCTAGATATCTGTGGCATAGACATAGTTACCACAGATATAAGTAAACCACTTGTAGAAACAAATGGCGCCGTACTAGAAGTAAATGCCGCTCCCGGTTTTAGAATGCATTTATCTCCCACCACCGGTTTACCCAGAAATGTCGCTGCTCCTGTTGTAGATGAATTATTTCCGAAAAAAGGAGATAACGGAAGAATTCCTATAATAGCCGTTACGGGCACAAATGGCAAAACAACCACTACACGGCTGATCGCACACATAGCTAAAATGAATGGCTGTAAAGTAGGTTATACCACTACAGATGGTGTTTATATACAAAACCAGCTCATTATGAAGGGTGATTGTACAGGACCGCAAAGTGCAGAGTTTGTCTTAAAAGACCCTACTGTAAATTTTGCTGTTCTTGAATGTGCCAGAGGAGGACTCCTGCGTGCAGGGTTAGGTTTTCATCATTGTAATGTAGGAATTGTTACTAATGTTGAAGCAGATCATTTAGGCCTTAAAGGAATTAGAACGCTTGACCAGCTCGCCAAAGTAAAATCAGTCATCCCCGAAACCGTGCTTCCTGAAGGTTATGCGATTCTCAATGCAGATGATGATCTTGTATATGAGATGAGGAATAATCTCAAGTGTAATGTGGCGCTGTTTTCAATGAATGAAAATAACCCCAGAATTTTAGAATTTCAAAAAGATCATGGTCTTACGGCGATATATGAAAACGGCTTTATAACTCTAAGTCGTGGTGCATGGAAAACGCGCTTTATGAAGGCTGAAAATATACCTCTAACCTATGGAGGTAAGGCGACCTTTATGATAGAGAATATTCTTGCAGCTGTTCTGGCAGCCAGTGTGAGCGGGATAAATAATGATGATATTAAAGCAGCTTTAGAAACATTTATACCTTCGCCCACGCAGACTCCAGGCAGATTAAATTTGTTTCAGTTTAAAAAATTTCAGGTCCTTTTAGACTACGCTCATAATCCTTCAGGAATGCGAGCGCTTATGAAATTTACAGATTCTTTAAACTGCACAAAAAAAGTGGGAATTATTGCAGGTATTGGCGATAGACGTATTGAAGATACTAATGAAATGGGACGCATTGCGGCAATAATGTTTGATGAAATAATAATTAGGCAGGATAAACACTTACGGGGAAAAACCGAAGAAGAGCTTATAAAAATGCTCGAAGACGGCATAAAAACGGCAAATCCTGATAAGAAAATAACCATAATACCTTCTGAAGTTGAAGCGCTAACCTATGCAATGAATACTGCAGAACATAATTCTCTCATTATTTTATGTAGTGACGATGTGCGCGAGGCTATACAATTAATGAATGCTTTTAAAGAGCAGGAATCTCAAGGATTAAACTCATTTAAAGCAGATTCAAAACCAATTCTGGAAATAGTAAAACCGATGTAAGATTTTAGTAGAGATTGAAGTTTTAAAAGTTGGAAAATGTTAGTTATCCCAACTTTTAAGCTTGTAAGCATTGTCCCAGAACATATATTCAAGTTTGCTTGCAGTGATAAAAGCCTCAGTCATTTTTGCTTGTTGTTTTTCTGTGCATTCTTTTGCCACACGATCGCAGATAGCGATTGCAGTTTCTACCAGCAATCCAAACTCTTCTCCGGCATATGTGTCAATCCACTTTTGATATTGATTATTACCTGACTGATTTTTTAAAATATAATCTCCTACCTGTTTATAAATCCAAAAGCAAGGTAAAACAGCAGCCATGGCAACCTCAACCTGATCGAGAGCTGCCGTACTTTTAAGATAATGCACATAATGATGACAAGCCGGTTCTGGAAAAGCCTTTTGCCCAATATTAAATTCTTTAAAAAAAGATTCATGAAGTGCACTTTCTACCACGATAGCACCTTCGGCAAATCTGGTAAAAGTCAAAATATCTTCCTTCTCGTGAGCACGAGCTGCAATTATGGCTAAGGCTCTGCCAAAATGCTCCAGGTACACAGAATCCTGTGCGATATAAAACTGAAATTTATCTATAGCCAGCGTGCCTTCCATTAATTCAGTGATAAAAGGCAATTCTAAAATATTATTGTAAACCGAATCTATTTTATTCCAACTTTGGGTTGACCAATTCATAATTTTATAAGTTTTTCGGGATTAAAAAAGTGATTTAGCGGGCCATTTCCTTTTCCTATGACAACATCTCGACTGCCATAAATCGCCTTATTAACGTAATCCTGACCCAAAGCTACAGCTTCTTCAAGTGTTTTTCCGCGAGCGATAAAAGTCGCAATTGCAGATGATAACGTGCAACCAGAACCATGAACATTTTTAGTAGAGATTTTTTCAAAAGAAAACTCCTTTACACTGCCATCTTTTTGAAAATAAAGCGAAGTAAGCCTTTCAGATTTTAAATGTCCACCTTTTAGTAAAACCGAAGTACAACCCAATTTCATTATTTTTTCACCAGCCAGATACATATCATCGACTGTATTTACTGGTATTTGAGCTAAAATTGCTGCCTCATCCATATTAGGAGTAATGACCGCTGCAAGTGGTAAGAGATTTGTGATAAGACTTTCAACCGTACTATCCTCAATAAGCTTATGCCCGCTCGTCGCCACCATAACAGGATCAAAAACCACAGGAATTTTTTTATATTTCGCTAAAGTTTCTGCGATTGTAATGGCTAAATCAGTCGTGTGCACCATGCCTATCTTTATAGCATCTGGCAAAATATCTTCCATTATTGTAGTAATCTGATCTTCAACAACTTTAGTAGGAATAGAAAAAATTGACTTTACGCCGGTTGTATTTTGAACAGGAAGCGCCGTTAAAACCGAAGTTGAAAAACAACCCAAAGCCGAAGCCGTTTTTATATCTGCCTGAATGCCTGCGCCTCCACTTCCATCAAAACCAGCAATTGTCAAGACTGATGGATATTTATAAGTTTTCATTTTAATCAAATTTTAGTATCTTGATTACCAGCTGAATAATTAGCTATTAATACCGATTTTGAGCCATTTTTACCGATTTTTCTATCTGATTTTTAATCTTATTAGCTGCTTTTTCCGGATTTATAGCTTTGCAAATCGCTGAAACTACCGCAATACAATCTGCGCCGGCATTTATAATGTCAAAAGCATTATCTGCATTAATATTACCTATGGCAACTAATGGTTTTGTTGTTGCCTCGCGTATTTGTCTAATTCCGTGAAGACCCCATTCGGTTACCGTATCTGTTTTTGTGTGTGTTCTAAAAACCGGACTGATTCCCAAATAATCTGCGGTATAGGTATGCTCATTATAAAGCTGCTCCATATATTCTATAGAATAACCCAGCATTTTGCACTGCGACCAGCTTTTTCGTATTTCCATAGGCGAAATATCATTGTTACCTACGTGTATTCCGTAAGCACCTACGGCTTTGGCAACCTGCAAATTATCATTTATTATCAGCGGCACTTTGTAGCGCGATAACATCTCTTGCAGCTTGTCGGCTTTAGCCAAAAATATTGAAAACGAATCTTTTTTTTCCCGAAGCTGAACAATATCTACTCCTCCTTTTACGGCTTGTTCGGCTACCTTCACTAAATCTCTTCCTGCGCATGCTTCTTCAGAAATTACTAAATACAGCTGATATGGGAATTCTGAATTATTCATAATTTGTACTGCATTTCAAATTATCCTTAAATTCAGCTTCAGTTAAATTATACAACTTGTCTAACAGTGCAACTTGTAAACTGCCAGGGCCATTTACATTTTTAGCCGCAATTTCACCACAAACGCCTAACAATGCCATTGCAGCAGTAACAGCTTCCAACTTATTTTCGATCACAGAAATAAAGGCTCCTATAATCGCCGTGGCCGAACAACCCAAACCGGTTACTTTAGTCATCAGCGCATCGCCGTTAGACAAACTTATTTGCTTATCTCCTGACAAAATAATATCTGTTTTACCCGAAATACACACCACAGCCCCAAATTTTTCAAAAAGGTATCGAGCGGCATCAATTGCTTCTTCACTTTGTGCTGTGCTGTCCACACCTTTTGTTTGCGCTTTATTATGCCTGGCCAGTGCCATAATTTCAGAAGCATTACCTCGTATTACAGTGGGTTTTAAATGCAGTAAATCTACTAAAGTATTATCACGATACGCGGTCGCTCCGGCTCCTACGGGATCAAGAATCCAGGGTTTCTTATGCTCGTTTGCGCTTTTTATAGCCAGGAGCATAGATTCTACCCAGTATTCATCAAGCGTACCAGTGTTGATAACCAGAGCTTGGCAAATTGCAGGCATCTGTTTCATTTCAGGATGTGCATGTGCCATGATAGGCGATGCACCAACGGCGAGTAGCGCATTTGCGGTATTATTCATCACCACATAATTTGTAATGCTTTGAACTAAAGGGGATTTTTCACGAACGGTGGCAATATGCCGCCAGAGTAACTCTTTCATCACGATTATTTTAATTAAACGGCTAAAGAGTACTCTCTATAAATATAAATAGAAGTAGTAATTATGAAAACTTTTCCCTACGCTGGTGTTAACCAAACAGGTTCAAAGGGACTATCTCAATTCTAACATAGAATACCCCTAAAGCCAAAACAAATATAGAAGATATAAAAGAGAAATGCTTGTTAAAAGTGCTAATAGAAAATCGGTTATTTTAGGCTGAAAACCACACTTTTCCTTATCAAAATCGGCTTTTTATTCTAAAAATTAGCTGAACGCTACTGGCATAAAGTTTAAAAAGGAATTGAGTAGGAATGTTTTATTTCGCCCAAAACAAAAGTACTGTGCGCGCTTCCTATATTTTCTACAGAACCCAAACCGTTGAGTACAAAATCCTGATAATGTTTCATATCTTTTACTAAAACCTTTAATAAAAAATCATAATCGCCCGAAATATTATAGCATTCGGTTACTTCTGATATTGACTTAATATCCTGGACAAACTTATTTCCTATCTCTTTTGTGTGTTGTTTCAGCGTGATATTACAGAATACGATCAGGTCTTTTCCTAATTTTTCTGCATTAAGAACGGCGACGTACTTTTTAATATAACCACTTTTTTCTAGTCGGCGCACTCGTTCAAAAACCGGAGTATGTGAAAGATTTACCCGGGTTGCAAGATCTTTTGTGGTTCGGTTTGAATTTTCCTGCAAAAGTTTTAAAAGCGAAATATC
>JBALXG010000670.1:0-1527 GCA_036961055.1 Leeuwenhoekiella sp.
CTTCAGAAATGACGGCATAGTCAATATTTAAAGGAACTGAACTTTCTATTTCAATAGGTTCCCCGGAATCTTCTTTATTGATAAAAACAACACCTTTGGCTCCAAAATCTTCCGCGGAAGCGATGCGTTCACCTATAGTTTTATCGCCATCCTGAGCACTCATAAAAACAACTTTGTTTTCAAGATTGCTGTACTGCGACATTGAGGAAGAATCATTTCCTGCCAAATAAGAATACACCACGGCAACTGTCATAACCGTAACAAAAACCACTACGCTATGAACAACCCAGCGCTCTACCTTCCATGCAGAAAGCTTTTTATCTGAAAGGTGACGATAAGTATCACCTGCTGTTTCTGCCAGACCTCCACAACCGCAAACCCATGAGCAATACCAGCGTTTACCAAATTTATAAGTAAGAATAGGAGTTATTATGAAAATTGAAATTATTCCGAAAATAAGCATCGCCATACCCACGTTGCCCGAACTTAAAAATTCATCAATTCTATATCCTGCAAACAGGTCATAATTAAGTGGCCAGATATTTTTAAAATCATAATATGGCTGATTTAACCGCGCTAGAATTTCCGGGATTATAAAAGCAAAACTGAGCTGAAAAAACATCACAGAACACGTGCGTATTATTTCGTAGCGGCTGTGCCTGTATTTTAAAATAAATTTATAACCAAAAATAAGTATAGCCAATGTATAAAGTGTTCCATACACAAACCATTGACTTGCGGGGCCACCACTAATAAGCTTGCTTAGAGGATCAAATAATGCAATAAGACCTGTATTATCACCATCAGCATTTAAGCCCAGCCATTGCGGAAACCAGTAAAGAACTATGTAAAAAAGTGTAAGTGTAATCCCTGTAGCCCAGGCAGCCAGACCTTTGGCCGTCATTGATTTAAAGTAAACCCCGTCATTTTTAATCCCTGCATGTTTGCCGCGATAAAGATCATTAGCAAAAATGATCGTTCCCGCTGCTATCATTCCCAGTGCTAATGCCAGAAAAACAGTTTTATTAGGGAAGTTTACATTAAATAGTGCCAAGGCCAGAATAAAAAGGCCCGCCATGCCTATTGCGCTTGCAATTTTTTGAACAGTTGATAGTGCTTTAGGCGGTTCACCGGCTAGTGACATACCAGGTTCTGCATTGTATTCCATAAAAAATAGTTAGGCGGTTTGCAATTGCCGTTGATAGGCATTATGTATTTCTTTAAAATGCTTTTTGAAAAATTCGGGATCAAAATTGGCTTGCACTAAGTGATCAATGACAAAATTTATATCACGCTTTTCTGTAAGCCAGCGGTCTATAACCTCATGTCTCATGCGTATTCCGAAGGTATTAATTCCCAGGAATGTACCTGAATTATTATCGTATGCTATAGTAATGCATTTTGTATCATCAATATGTTTCCAGTGAAAGTGGCCTTCATTTTCATTAAGAGAGCGTGAGCTTGAGACCCACCCATAAGTCTGATATTCAATATCAAAAAATTTAGCGCTATTAAACCAGTGACCGG
>JBALXG010000671.1:0-1520 GCA_036961055.1 Leeuwenhoekiella sp.
TACTGTTTCTTACTAAAGTTACAGGGCCTATACGTTCAGAATAGGTTAATTCTGTATCACCACATGCAATGGTTTTACCACCAAAGACTTTTTGAGTGAATTTTTCAATACAGAAATAAAAAGCCTTTTTTCCTATAGAAATATCCTTGCGTAAAAATGAATAACCGTGAGGGGTATAATATAACTGCGCATCTGATCCCGAGAAATAATATGCTGCCCGCCCCAAAACCCCAGCTTTAGAAGAATGAAGGTGTATTACATCTGGATTGATATTTTTTAAAATCTCTTTAATTTTTATAAAAGCATTATAATCAGCTCTGGGCGATAGCTCTTTTTTCATTGAGACTTTAATAAGCTTAATGTTCTTATTAAAATCTTCATAAATACGTTTAGGATCAATTTCTTTTCGCTTGTCACTAAACACAATAGTAGTCTCTACATTTTCCAGATGGCCAAAGCTATGTGTTAGATTTACAAAATAACTATAAATGCCACCGCCCAAAGCCTCTACAATGTGAACTACTTTAAGCGGCCGCATAATCAGAATTTAATAATGAATTTTTCCCTTTCATAATCTTTTATAAAGTAAATATAAACTATCAAGAATATAATTATTGACAGACCTTAAGTTATTGGAGAGAGAGTGGTTTAAGAATACTAAATAATTTTGAAAACTCAAAAAAAGGCGTATCAATAAAACATAGATTTGTTATGAGTATGACTTATAATGTTCCAAAATCGTCTAAACGAATTACTTTTACAAAAAACTATAAAAAATTTCTTAGAATATTGAATTAAAGAGGAACCTTTTACTTTTAGTACATTTATCGCTAAATAAGGTTCATAAAGATAAATGAAAATTTAATATCAAAATTTAATATATTTCAAAAATAAAAAGGAATTAATTCAATTTATGGCAAAAAGGCTTTATCATGGAGTGGCGAAGTTTGTAGGGTTACTTCTGGATTCTAGGTCACTAAGGGTTTGCAAACTATAGGAATAGAGAATTAATCGGGGTACATAGATTATATACTTGCTCTTTTTGCTATGTAGATGATCAAATAGAAGCAATTTACAGACTGCTATTTAGCGACTATAGTGATCCTGTTAATATTGGCAATCCGGAAGAAATTACAATTCTGGATTTTGCTGAAGAAATAATTCAATTAACAGGAACAGATCAAAAGATTGTATATAAATCTTTGCCGGTTGACGACCCTAAGAAAAGAAGACCAGATATAAGCATAGCTCAAAAAGAGTTAAATTGGCACCCCACAACAGATAGAAAGGCGGGAATGCTTAGAACGTTTGAATATTTTAAAAGTTTGAACAAGGAGCAGCTTTTCAAAAGGGAGCATAAGGATTTTAGTAAGCATATCAGAAAATAAATGGGAGAAAACACAAAAAGGAATGCTAATCTTCTGCGTAAAACTCTTTACATCCTTGATCTGGCTGTAATTGTTTTAACCGCAAACTTGTTTTTGTTAACGCCGCCGCCTTTTTGGCTATTTACCATATAT
>JBALXG010000672.1:0-1511 GCA_036961055.1 Leeuwenhoekiella sp.
GCTTTGTGTTCTGTACACTCAAGTATTACCTGAACTCTGTTGCCTTTCTTTGCCATAATGCTATACTTTTATGCCGTTATTATTTTGTAAGAAAACCTTTCTCGCGAGCTTCTTTAAGAACAGCAGAGATTCCTTTCTTATTAATTGTCTTAAGAGCAGCTGTAGATACTTTAAGGGTTACCCACTTATCTTCTTCAGGAATATAAAAACGCTTCTTAAGCAGGTTAGCGTTAAATTTACGCTTAGTTTTATTCATTGCATGCGATACGTTGTTTCCAACCATCGCTTTTTTGCCGGTAAGCTCACAAACTCTTGACATGATTATACTCTTTTGTATTGTGTTATCTAAAAACAGGGTGCAAATTTACACAACTTTAATAAGTTCAACAAAATAATTGACTAGTTTTTTAAAATTTCTTTTTGCAACAGTTCCAGCGCTTTATTTACGCTTTTTGTAACCACCCGCTCCCTGTGGTTTCCCATCATAAATTCATACGTAAAAATACCATTAGGTGTTCCTAAACTTATGTAAACTTTTCCTATTTCTGCATCAGAATCGCCCTTAGTCGGTCCCGCATTACCTGTTGTAGCAATTGAATAGTCTGAATGAAAAATATTCTGAACGCCTTGAGCCATAGCAGCAGCTACAGCCTCGCTTACAACAGAGTGCTCGTTAATTATATCTGGGCTTATACTGAGCAAATCTATTTTTGATTTAGTCGCATAGGTTACGATGCCACCTTTAAAATATATAGATGCTCCCGGAATTGCAGTAAGGCTTGACGCAATTTTTCCTCCCGTAAAACTTTCTGCTACAGCTAAGGTTTGACCTCTTTGTTTAAGCAGAGTTCCTACTACCATTTCTAATGATTCTTCATCATCATAACCCAAAATTATATCACCTATAAGTTCCTTTAGCTTTTTTATCTGCTCCTCAAGCGCTAATTCAAGCACTTCAAGATTTTCCCCTTTAGTAGATAAACGAAGTCGTACTTTTCCTAAAGAAGGCAGATATGCTAATTTAATTGTTGACGGAAGATCATTTTCCCACTGCTCTATTGTATTTGCAATCTCGCTTTCGCCACGACCGTAAGTTTGTAGGGTTTTGTGAAGAATAAAGGGGCGGTGAAATTCTTTTTGCAGTCTGGGAATCACCTCGCCTTGCATTAAAGCTTTCATTTCAAAAGGTACACCAGGCATTGAGATAAAAACAGTATTTTCTTCTTTCATCCACATTCCGGGTGCTGTACCAAATCTATTCATTAACACCGTCGCTTTACTGGGTACGAGAGCCTGACTACGATTAGCAGGTAGCATAGGACGCTTTACATGGTTTTTAAAAAGCTCTTCAATATTTTTTAAAACTGCTGCGTTTTCAACTAATTTGTCATTAAAGAATTTACAAAAGGTGTGCTTTGTAACATCATCCTTTGTTGGTCCAAGTCCCCCGGTTATAATGACAATATTTGCTTTTGATTTAGCGTAAGCTAATGTATTAAGAATGTCTTGCT
>JBALXG010000673.1:0-1511 GCA_036961055.1 Leeuwenhoekiella sp.
TCATAGGCTCTGTTACGTATACATTCACAGACAGCTTTTGGTTTAATGCTGTGGAGGCAGAGGTATACGCCATGGCAACTTGCATACTAGCACTCCTTTTCTACTTAGCCCTGTTATGGGAACGCGATATGTTTAAACCGCGCGGTAACCGCTGGCTTATGTTGATTTGTTTTGTGGTGGGACTTTCTTTTGGAGTTCACTTTATGGCATTACTTACCATTCCCGCGATAGGTTTTTTATATTTCTTTAAAAATTATAAACCAGTCACGGTAAAGAACTTCATAATAGCAAATATTGCAGTAGTTGCGATTTTGATGTTTATATTTAAACTTCTCCTTCCCTATTCATTAAGCTTCTTTGGCTATGCCGAAGTATTTTTTGTCAATCAATTGGGAATGCCGTTTAACAGTGGTACTGTTATAGCCGGCATTGTATTTATTGCCGCGTTTTACTATTTATTGCGTTTTACAACCAAAAAATCATATTTTCAGTTAAATACATTATTACTATGTATACTGTTTATATTTATAGGTTTTTCAAGTTGGCTAATGCTTCCTATACGTGCAAATGCAGGTACAACTATAAATGAAAATAACCCGAACAACGCGCGTGAGTTGTTATCGTATTACAACAGAGAACAATATCCTGAAACACATTTGTTTTATGGACCACAATTCACAGAGATTTTCTCAGGATTAGACCCTGTACATCCTTATAAGGATGACAAACCTAATTATGAGAAAGATGAAAAAACCGGAAAATATATAATTGTAAACGACTGGAAAAATGCTGTGCAGAACACAGATGATAAGCAGAAATCCTTTCTACCGCGTATGTGGAGTACAGAACATATCGCAAATTATATGCAGTTTACTGGTCCATTAAAATTTCAAATAAAGCCAGAATACGCCACTAATCAGGAACTGCAATCTGCAGTGACAAAGTTTAGATCAGATTATGCACAAGGTCGAATTGATAATGACGGGTATCAGGCATTTCTAATGCGCGTACGTGATTATATCACTGTAGAAAGGCCATCCTTTGCAGATAATATAAAATATCTGTTTGATTTTCAGTTTGGCTATATGTATTGGCGTTATTTTATGTGGAATTTTACAGGGCGTCAGGATGATATTCAGGGACAATACAATGATCTGCATGGCAACTGGCTGAGTGGAATTAAATTTATAGACGAAGCAAGGTTAGGATCTCAGGATAATCTGCCAAGTGACGTTTTAAATAACAAAGCCAGAAACACTTATTTCTTCCTCCCGCTGATTTTAGGGCTTCTGGGGCTGGTTTTTCAGGCCAGCAGGGATAGAAAAAATTTCTGGGTGCTTTTAGTTTTCTTCCTTTTTACCGGGATTGCTCTTAAAATCTACCTTAATGAAAGACCTTTTGAACCGCGTGAGCGGGATTATGCGCTTGTAGGTTCATTTTACGTCTTTGCCATGTGGATAGGTTTTGGGGTATATGCGCTGTATGATACGGTGAGGCAGTATCTCAATCCT
>JBALXG010000674.1:0-1146 GCA_036961055.1 Leeuwenhoekiella sp.
ATATGGACCTATCGTTTACGCTGTTGAAGAAATTGATAACAAAAAAGACTTTAATGCGATTACAATATCTTCCGCAGAAGATTTTACGGTAACCAAAGAAAACGACCTTCTGAAAGGCGTCAACACTATAAATTCAAATAATTTTAAAGCTATTCCCTATTACGCCTGGTCAAATCGCGGAATAGGAAAAATGAAAGTTTGGCTGGATTATCAACAATAAATCACACAAGAAAAGCACACTAATGAAAAATAAAATTATACAGAAAGCTGCCTTAATTGCTCTGGGACTTCAGGCGACAATGGGTTTTAGTCAGGCAAATCTTGACGTAGATCTGTCAAAGAGCATCACAAAAATTGCTCCCACGATGTACGGTATTTTCTTTGAAGACATCAACTTCGCTGCAGATGGCGGCTTATATGCAGAACTGGTAAAAAACCGTTCTTTTGAGTTTGAACTTCCCATGATGGGCTGGCTGGAGCCGAACAGCGACAGACATTCATTTAATAATAATTCAGGGATTGCCGCGCCGGTAAAATATATGAATGATTCTGGAAATGAGAATTTTTGCAGAGTTACTGTAAAAGATGCTTCGGGTTATGAGCTGATTAATCAAGGTTTCCGTGGGATGGGAATCAAAGACGGCGATACGTATAATCTATCGCTTGAAGCGAAAAAATTCACCGGAGACATAACCAAAATTATCGTTCAGTTAATAGATGAAAATGGAAAAGTTATAGGCGAGACTTCGGTTGTTCCTGAATCTTCAGAATGGAAAACTTATGAAGGAACACTGATGGCAAATTCCACTGTAGAAAAAGCACAATTAAAAATCACTTTTGAAGGAACGGGAGAGATCGATCTTGATATGATTTCGCTTTTCCCACAAGATACCTGGAAAGGTAGAAAAAACGGTTTACGTAAGGATTTAGTGCAATTATTAGACGATTTAAATCCGGGATTTTTACGTTTTCCTGGCGGTTGTATTGTTGAGGGAAGAACGCTTGCAAAACGTTATCAGTGGAAAAAAACTGTTGGTCCTGTTGAAGATCGCCCTTCGCTTATAAACAGATGGAATACTGAATTCGCTCATCGTCTTGCACCTGATTATTTTCAGTCTTTCGGACTTGGATTTTTTGAGTATTTCC
>JBALXG010000675.1:0-1050 GCA_036961055.1 Leeuwenhoekiella sp.
GTCGACAGAAACTATTTTTTTACCGTGATAGGCTTTGGCTCCTATTAAGCGATGTAAGTCAATAATATTCTCTGGAGTTATTCTTCCTGCAGCTACGATTTCTATGCCATTTCCGCCGATTTTGACCATTTTTAGGAGGTTTTTTGCCCCTTCTAAAGCAGTTTTTTTACCTCCAGAACTTAATATTGATGTTATTTCGGGTATTTTTAAAAGTTCTTCAACAGCCTGAGAAAGGTCTGGGGTATAATCTATTGCTTTATGAATAGTGACTTTTAAAGGATGAGCAAATCGCGCCAACTTTTGTATTTCACCATAATTGAGCGTTTGATCTGGGTTGCTAATGCCAAAAACCACACCTTCAACATTTAGTTTTTTACAAAGTGAAACTGAAGAATACATTTCATCTAATTCTGCTTGAGAATAAATAAAATCACCAGCTTTTGGGCGTATCATGATGCGAACAGGAATATCGATCTTCAGCATGATTTCCGTAATCAAATCTTCAGAAGGTGTAAGACCGTCAAGATCGAGTCTGGAACAAACCTCAAGCCTGTGAGCGCCATTGTTTGCTGCCGCAATCGCATCTTCGATGGTTTCTATACACGCTTCAAGAATGTAATTTGCAGTTTTCAATAGGTGAAGATGAAATTTAAAGCGTCAGGCTCTTAGTTTTCAGACCAACTTAGGCTATCTCCTACAGAAAGATTCCAGGACTTTACAAGTCCTGCATTAACCTCAAGAACATATTGTATGACGGCATGAGAAGGCAGGCTGGATTCATCTAAAGGCTGAGCGTTTTGAGCAAAGCTGGCAATGTTTTTATCTTTATCAATGTAAATTATATCTAAAGGAAAAAGAGTGTTTTTCATATAAAAAGAACGTTCTCTTATTTCGTCAAAGATGAATAACATACCTTGATTTTGCTTCATAGATTCGCGATACATTAAACCTGTTTCGGTGTCAAATTGCGTGTCTGCGATTTCAATATCAATAGAAATATTGGTACTATCTTTTTTTGAGATTTGAAGGGTTCCTTCTTTAGTAAAAGTT
>JBALXG010000676.1:0-942 GCA_036961055.1 Leeuwenhoekiella sp.
CTAATCAAAAAAATACCGGTCAGTTGACCGGTATTTTTAATTTATAACCCTTCTAAAAATTAATTAACTCTTTATATCCTTATTTTTTTGTTGATATTCTTTAGGAGAACAATTGTATTTAGATTTAAAAATTTTTGAAAAATAGCTTCTGCTTGTAAACCCTACCGAATATACTATCTCTGAGATACTAAAATCTGTAGTTTTAATGAGTTCTTCAGCTTTTTCAATACGTACATTACGTATGTAATCTATAACAGTGCGGTTATATAATGCTTTAAATGCTTTTTGCAATTTTGCGGCAGATAAACCTGCTCTAAGCGTTAAACTACTTATTGTGTGTGGTAAGGCTCCATTATCTCTAATGTATTCTCCCAACTCTTGTGCTTTGGCCAGTTCTCTTTTTGATAAAGAACCTCTGGGAAAATTTTCCTGTAAATCATCTCTATACTGCTTTATTTGCAAAGCGAGAATTAAATTTATTTGACTTTCAACCAGAAACTTACTTACGAGACCATCACGCTCAATGGTTTTAAGCAATTTAATTTGTTCTGCTATTTTAAGATTATAAGTGCCAAAATATGAAAAGGGAACATCATGATTATTTAAAAACAAATCTTTTAAAGGATCATCAATATAATTAACATAGCCTCTATGCTCAAGATATATCTCACGATTGATTTTAAAAATATGAAGTTTAAAATTAATATTTTTTTCAAAATAGAATTCAAAACCTTTCGTACCGCTTAAAATAACAGATTGATAATCATCAATAGACACCCATTTACTATCATTAAAAAATCTCTGTCTAAGTTCACCTTTTAAACAGTAGATAAAATAAAGAGGGCTAATTGAGGATGTGTCTAGTGTTAGACTCATATCCTCATGACATAAAATATCATATTCTATTAGTGAAATACCTCCTTTGTAAGCAATACTTCTTAT
>JBALXG010000677.1:0-802 GCA_036961055.1 Leeuwenhoekiella sp.
CTTGCGGAACATTTCAACACCGGTACACGTCGTCTTGACGGTGTCTTTGATACCGATGATTTCGATTTCTTCACCAACATTGACGATACCGCGCTCTATTCGGCCGGTCACTACCGTACCGCGACCAGAGATAGAGAATACATCTTCAATTGGCATCAGGAATGCGCCATCAATAGCACGCTCTGGCTGGGGAATGTATTCATCCAGCGTTTCTACCAACTTCCTAACGGCGGTGGTACCCAGCTCGTTATCGTCTTGACCATTCAGGGCCATCAACGCTGAACCAGCGATAATTGGAGTATCGTCACCTGGGAACTCGTAGGTATCGAGCAGCTCGCGCAGCTCCATTTCTACCAGCTCAATCATTTCGTTGTATTCTTCTGAACCCACACCACCGCAATCTTCGGCCAGCAGGTCAGCTTTGTTGAGGAAGACCACAACATAAGGAACACCTACTTGGCGTGACAGCAGGATGTGCTCACGGGTCTGAGGCATAGGACCATCGGTTGCACCACAAACCAGGATAGCGCCATCCATTTGAGCAGCACCTGTAATCATGTTTTTCACATAATCAGCGTGGCCCGGGCAATCTACGTGGGCGTAGTGACGGTTTGGGGAATCGTATTCCACGTGAGAGGTCGCAATAGTAATACCGCGCTCGCGCTCTTCAGGGGCATTATCAATACCAGCAAAGTCAACCATTGCTCCGCCCCACGTTTCTGCACAGACGCGTGTCAGTGCCGCTGTCAGTGTGGTTTTACCATGATCCACGTGACCAATTGTTCCCACATTCACGTGGGGC
>JBALXG010000678.1:0-580 GCA_036961055.1 Leeuwenhoekiella sp.
AGATAAAGGTAAGGGTTATGTGTCTACGGTTTTAGTTCAGTCGGGTACCCTTAAAATAGGTGATTATGTATTGGCCGGTACCACTAGTGGTAAGATTAAGGCAATGCAAGATGAAAGGGGAAATATAGTTAAAGAAGTAGGTCCTTCTCGACCAATTTCTATATTAGGTCTTGATGGTGCTTCACAAGCTGGGGATAAGTTCTATGTATTAGATGATGAACGTGAGTCTAAGCAAATTGCTTCTCGAAGATCTCAATTACAACGTGAGCAGTCGGTAAGAACGCAACGTCATATTACACTTGATGAAATTGGAAGAAGAATCGCGTTAGGTGAGTTTAAAGAACTTAACATTATTCTTAAAGGTGATGTTGATGGTTCTGTTGAAGCATTGACTGATTCGTTCCAGAAATTGTCTACAGATGAGATTCAAGTAAATATTATACATAAAGCTGTTGGTCCTATTACAGAGTCAGACGTATTGTTAGCTTCTGCTTCCGATGCAGTTATTATTGGTTTTAATGTAAGACCAATGGGTAATGCTAAGGCAATTGCTGAGAAAGAGGAAATTGACATCCGTATG
>JBALXG010000067.1:0-9880 GCA_036961055.1 Leeuwenhoekiella sp.
CGTAATGATCTGGATGCGCTGATTTTTAATGTGGAACAAAAAGGAAACTATAAATTTGAAAATTCGCAGATTGACTGGGGTGTAAAATATACTCATGAAGATATACGCGACAGATTGCAGGAATATGAGATAATAGATTCTGCAGGTTTTTCCATTAGACCGCCACTTTCTGATTTTTCAAATGATCAGCCTTATAACCCTAACGCTTCTCCCATTGTGCCATTTACTGCGGCAGCGGCTCAAAACGATGTGCAAATAGATAGATTTTCGGGTTTTGCTCAATATAGTCAGCGTGTAGATCTGGGTTCAAATGAAGGTTGGTTTAATATAGGAGTGCGCGCACACAACTGGAATGTGAGTGGCCAGGACATTGTTTCAAATTCACAAACGGTTTTTAGTCCGCGAGGGCAATTCAGTTTAAAACCAGATTGGCAAGAAGATATGGTTTTTAGACTGGCAGGCGGTGTTTATTATCAACCACCATTTTACAGGGAATTGCGCGATTCATTAGGACAAGTAAGACCTAACGTAAAAGCGCAAAAATCCATACATCTCGTCGCCGGTCACGACTGGAGTTTTAATTTGTGGGAGCGACCATTTAAGTTGGTTTCTGAAGCGTATTACAAAAAACTAACTGACGTAAATCCATATACACTAGAGAATGTAAGAATACGATACAGAGCTACAAACAATGCCGAAGCTTATGCCTATGGTATTGATATGCGTTTAAATGGTGAGTTTGTTCCCGGCACAGAAAGCTGGGTAAGTCTGGGATATTTAAAAACCGAAGAAAATATTGAAAACCGTGGCTATATCGCGAGACCTACAGATCAACGTTTAAAAATAGGTGCGCTTTTTCAGGATTATGTGCCCAATATCCCAAGTATGAAAATGTATCTTAACATGGTTTATCAAAGCGGTTTACCCGGTGGTTCTCCCAGTTATGCAGATCCTTATGATTACCAGTCAAGATTGCCTTTTTATTTCAGGGCAGATGCCGGTTTTTCATATGTTTTTACAGATGCACAGAAAACATATCCTGAAGGTCACTGGCTTCACCCGTTTAAAGAATTAAGCCTGGGCTTTGAAATTTTTAATGTTTTTGACAGGCAAAATAGTATAACAAATACATATGTGCGGGATGCTTCCACACAGCAGCAATACGCCATTCCTAATTTTCTATCGCCTCGGGTTTTTAATGTACGATTGGGAGCCAGATTTTAATATCTCCTGAGGCATTAATTTTCAATTTTCTCAGGTATTTTAAATTGCTATGAAATAAACTCTTTTAAAACAGAAACAGTATAATCTACTTCTTCCTTTGTATTATAATGTGAAAAAGAAAATCGCACCGAAGGTTTCTTTTTATCTTCTTCTGAGAGAAAAGCTTCCAGTACATGACTTCCCTGATCGCTTCCGCTCTGGCAGGCGCTTCCTTTAGAACATGAAATACCTTTTAGATCAAGCTGAAACAAGAGCATTAATGATTTCTCTGGCGGAATAGGCAAACAAACATTTATCAATGTATACGTGCTTTTTTCTGAATCGCGACAAATTCCATTAAATTTTACTTCCGGAATTTCGGCAGTAAGTTTTTCAACAAAATAACTTTTTACATCTTCAATTTGCTTTCTTTCTTCTTCCAGATTCTCATAAGCATATTTAAGCGCTTCTTCCATCCCCACAATATTGTGAACAGCTTCTGTACCAGCACGTGCACCGCGCTCCTGACCACCACCAAAAATCATGGGTTTTAGTCCGCTATTTTTCTGAATATAAGCAAAACCTACTCCCTTGGGACCATGAAATTTATGTGCGCTTGCAGCAATAAAGTTTACTGGTATTTCCTTTAAATTAAGTTTAAAATGACCCACAGACTGCACCATATCACTGTGAAACAATGCTTCATGTGTTTTACAAAGTTTACCCACAGTCGCAACATCAAGCATATTGCCTACTTCATTATTAATATGCATGAGGCTCACCAGTTTTCTATCTTCGTCGTTTTTTAAAAGCTCTTCAAGATGCTGTAAATCAACACTACCACATTTTTTTATTGAGACCATTGAAATCTTAAGATCTGGATATTCTTTTTGAAGTTGTTCTATAATATGTAACACCGCGTGATGCTCAACTGGGCTGGTAATGATATGTCTTATTCCTAAATCTCTCACAGCACTGTTAAGTACAAGATTATCAGCTTCTGTACCACCAGATGTGAAAATTATTTCTCCGGCTGTAACTCCTAAATACTGAGCAATTGTTTTACGTGCATTTTCAATTAAGCTTTTTGCCTTTCGGCCTACTGCATGTGTTGAAGAAGGGTTTCCGGGGATATCTCGCATAACTTCAATCATGCGATCTAAAACCTGCGGACGTATTGCGGTAGTTGCCGCATTATCAAAATAAACTTGTGTCATTAATTAGTTTCTAGAAGATCGCAAAATTACAGAGAATAAAATTATTTTACAGGCCAAACGTTTGTAAAGTACAATTCATCTATTTTTGCCCTAAATATTCCCGATTATGCAGCGATTTTTGCCGTTTTTTATATTGAGCCTAGTACTTATTTCTTGTAATGATGGTGATATTATCGTCACTAACTTTGATTTTTCAGATCAAACTATTGCTCTTTGCAGTACAGTAGACAATGTTTCTACCACAACCGTAAACTATGTGTTTTATAAAATAAATAGTGATACAAATGAAAGTCTCTCTTTTGAACTTTCTACAGATACTCCTATACTTAAGCAGCGCAGCGGTGCCACACCTTATACTTTTAATCTGGGAAGCTCTACAAATGCCGTTTCATATCGCATGTATAATAATGATGTGCAATCAGGTTATTTTTGCAATGCCGTACCACCGGCGTCTCCTTCTGTAACAGAAGAATATACAAGCCAGGAGGCTACCGTAGAAATAGCGACCTCAGGAACAGAAGATGATAATGATGGCGTTGATGCAGCGGATGAATTACTGCTAAATGGCCTTGAAGATCTTGATGGCGATGGTATACCAAATATTTATGACGATGACGATGACGGTGATAATGTGCCAACAAAATCTGAATTGACTGTTTTAAATGCAGATGGAACAATTAATGCTGACGAAATAAGAGACACAGATAAAGATGGTATTCCAGATTTTCAAGACCCCGATGATGATGGCGATGGAATTCTAACGAGAGATGAAGATGCAGATGGAGATTTAAATCCCGGCAACGACAGAACCGGAGATAACAACGATCCTGATTATTTATTAAAGGAAATCGCCATTGATTATAATATTAATGCATATCGTGTGCATACTTATACATTTTCTGATATTACTGTTCATATTACACTGGGTAACATTGTCTTCATTAATGCAAATGCTGATGAAACTATTAGGCAGGAAAGTTTAGACTTTGGCGAATATAATCCCAGCACTCAGACTATTACCATTACACCAGAATTTAATCAGTAATTAAATTTAAACAGGATTTTGATAAATGTAAATTTCGGTCGCTCCCAGACCATATTTGCTATAATCTGCGTCATAAAATTTTATATTCTCATAACGGGAGAACAGATATTCAAGTTCTGTGCGTAAAACACCTTCTCCCACTCCATGTATAAAAACAACCTTTTGTATACGCTTTTGCATGGCAAACTCCAGTTGTCTTCTGGCTGTATCTATTTGTAATTTGAGCATATCGTGGTTGCTCATGCCTTTTGTACTTTGAGCAAGATGATGTATGTGTAGATCAACTTCCATAGGCGGGAGGCTGCGCTCTTTTGGTTTAACACGTTGTGAACGTTTCTTTTTAAATTCCTTTTCTTTTATGACAGCGTCAATATCGCTAAAATCTAAATGAGCACTCATCTCATCACTTACAAGTATAATCTCGTCATGGCTGGTTTCTATTTCAAAACCATCACTTGTTTCTATCCAAACACGCATACCATCTACACGTGAAACCGTTCCCGTTAAAATATCGTTTATTAAGGTAACCTTTTGCCCTTTTTTAAAACTCCCCATACAACAAAAATATTGCAATTATATGTCCAAATAACAACATACAAAATAAATCCTTACTTTTGCATAAATAATTAATTATGAAAAACTTTTACCCCAAATTTTTCTGTTTATTACTTCCGGTTGCAGCTAGTGCTCAATTATACGTTCAACCTAATCCTACCAGTGATCCTGATGATGAGGTTTATGTATATGTTAAAAATGAAATCCTCTTTGTTGAGCAAGATGTAAGTCTTCAATATGATGCAAATTCCCTTAAAGAAGGTAATCTTTATCTGCGTGACGAAGGTCAACTTATACAAGGTAATTCTAATAGCGCAAACAGCGGTGATGGTGTTCTTTCTGCTTATCAGGAAGGTACAGTGAATCAATGGGATTATCACTTTTGGGCTTCACCCGTTGGAGATCCCAATAATGCTGGTACTGGGAATGTCGTATTCAATACAGATGGTAAAAGTTCTGGTGGTGGTTTATTTGAACCAGTTGATGAATTATCAAGTAATGTTGCTAGATACACAACTGGGTACAATGGTTCATCAAATCCTCTTACAATTGCACAATATTGGCTTTTTAAATTTGTTGCAAAAGGTTCTTATGCGGGCTGGGAACCTATACTATCAAACGGGAATTTAAATCCCGGTGAAGGTTTTACCATGAAGGGTGTTAATAATGTCCCCACCATCCAACGATATGATTTTCGCGGTAGACCTAACAATGGAAATATTTCTGTAGAGGTTTTACCAGAACAAAGTACATTAGTGGGAAATCCATATCCTTCTGCAATGGATCTTAGTTTTTATCTGCTTTCAAACTCAGGAAAGGATGTTTCTACCTGTAAAACGGGTTCAACACCTATAGGAAATACAATTACCGGTATAGCCTATTTCTGGGAATCTGATCCTACTGTAAAATCGCATTTTCTACAAGATTATCAGGGAGCGTATGGAGCATTTAGTCCGGCTACAGATTGTACAGCTACCGGAATTTACACACCCGGATCTTATAGCAAGTATGATGAATATGGTGAGCCTGTTGGTGGTTCTGGTACAGGAGATGGTACAATTAATAGACACATTACACCTATAGGTCAGGGTTTCTTTGTTGTAGGTTTTGATGAAGATGATACCACGGTAGGTCCTAACGAAGGATTTGTTACTGCAAAAAATGAATTTAGAGTTTATGTAAAAGAGAGTTCTGGTAATTCTCAGTTTAAATCTGCAGAGAGAGTGGGTACTTCTAAAATTAGCAATGCGGCGGCAGTCAGTACAAAGGCTCAAAACCTATCCTTATCTCCTACTACAATTGCCTATAATAATGCAGGCGAAATGGTTATGCCAAAATTTACTTTGCAAATAAGTATTAATGACAAATTTTACCGCAATCTGACCACTGCTTTGTTTGATGAGGCTACTAATGGTTTTGATGCTGCAGGTGATGCGGCAAATATCTCTGAGCTTGATACAGATGTAAATTTTACGCTCCCAGATAGTAAAGAGCCATTTCTTTTTACCATTCTACCCTATAATGTAGATACAGCGCTTCCCTTAAAAATAAACGGTGCTTCTGCAAAAAATACTTACAGTATTAAAATAAGCGATATAAATTTTGAGAGTGAGGGAATATGGTTACATGACATTCAAACGGGTGAGTATTTTGATATATTAGCCGCTGCTCATGAGTTTACATTGCCTAAAGGCGTTTTTACTGACAGATATGAGATCACTTTTAAAGATGCAAATACGGCAACTCTGGGTGTGGCAAATGAAATAAAAAGTTCGTTTGATGTATTTCAAAATAACAAAGAAGCTCAACTTCAGATATTAAACCCACTAGGTTCTCAGTTAAAAGAGATTACCGTTTTTGATATGGCCGGAAAACAAATTACGGCTAAGTTAAATGAAGGTTCTGCAACAAAAATTTCTATATCTTCAGCTAACTGGAGTGACGGAATTTATGTAGTACGCGTTGTAACAGCAGATAATATTGAGGTAACTAAAAAAGTTTCGGTTTATAACAAGAATTAAGGCTGAATGGAAGAATACATGCTACCCTGTCTTATCAAAAAATATTTTGGATTTGACTGCTTAGGTTGCGGAATTCAGCGAGCAGCAGCTTTTATAATACAGGGTAGATTTACAGATGCATTTCATATGTATCCTGCAATCTACCCTCTTTTATTTCTCTTTGGTTATACAGGATTAAGTATTTTTGTTAAGCTGAAATTTGCTTCTTTTATCACTCCCGCTTTAGCAATTATTAGTGTTCTAACAATGATTGTGAGTTATTGCTTTAAAATGTTTTATTAATAGCTCAATTTTAAGTTATTTGGAAACTCTTCTTGGTATTTTTGTTAAGTATAAATATGTTTTAATAGGCTTATTTATTTTACCGGCTTTATGCTTATTTTATTTCTACAATCCTACTGAAAATACCTTCTTTCTTCAATGTCCTTTTTATAGATTAACTCACTTGTATTGTCCGTTATGTGGCGGGCAACGTGCTCTTCATAGTTTGTTACATTTTAATTTTATCGAAATGTTTCAAGACAATTTGCTTTTTTCAGCAGCATTGATTGTTGGGGCATATAATTTAGTGTGTATATTTTTCAAAAAACAGCCTTTTAGAGTCAAAAATCGGCTTTATAAGCCAAAAATTCAACTTATAATTATAGCTATTGTTTTAATTTTTTGGATATTAAGGAATATTCCTGCGCAACCATTTTACTATCTTGCTCCGTATAACTAACCTCTTTTATAAATTGATCAATTATGGAAAAACAAAAATTACCCAATTCAACTCTTATTTTAATCTTTGGTATATTAGGAATTGTAGGAACGTGTTGTTACGGTGTACCTGGTTTTGTATTTGCAATAATCACATTGATATTGGCAAACAAAGCTTTAAAAGTTTACAAAGAAAATCCAGATTTGTATGACGATGTGTCGCAGGTAAAAACCGGCCGAATACTGGCAATAATCAGCTTAATACTAAGTATTTTAGCTATTATCTTTCTGGTTGCAATAGTTGCATACTTTGGTTTAGAAACATTGCAAAATCCTGAATTGATGCAGCAAAAAATGGAAAGCATGCAAGGCAGATAAGGATTTACCCAGATTTAAAATCAAAAAAAGGCGACCAATGGTCGCCTTTTTTATTTAAATTTCGCTTAACTATTTTTCAAAATCTTTTATCGTTTTAATGATTATCGCCACACACTCCAGCAATTGTTCTTCATTAATTACAAGCGGCGGCGCAAAACGTATAATGTTACCATGAGTAGGTTTTGCCAGTAAACCATTCTCTTTTAAAGCAACACAAATATCCCAAGCTGTAGAGCTATCTTCAGAATCATTGATAATTATGGCATTCAGCAATCCACGGCCACGCACAAGTTTAACGATGTTGCTTCCTGAGATATATTCATTAAGCTTATCGCGAAAAAGTTTTCCCAAAATACGTGCATTACCTATAAGATTTTCATCTTTTACAACTTCAAGAGCTGCAATCGCAACGGCACCTGCAATGGGATTACCTCCAAAGGTTGAACCGTGTTGCCCCGGTTTGATAACATTCATAACCGCATCATCTGCCAGTACAGCAGAAACCGGATAAGCACCACCTGAAAGCGCTTTCCCTAAAATTAAAACATCTGGCCGACTATAAGTCTCCTGACGCTCACATTGATTTTCACATGTGCAATTACCACAAACCGCAAGCAAAGCACCAGTACGCGCAATCCCTGTTTGTATTTCATCAGCGATAAAAAGAACATTATAATCATTACAAAGTTCTTTTGCTTTTGACATAAAATCATCTGCCGGTGTATAGACGCCTGCTTCTCCCTGAATAGGTTCTACTAAAAATCCGGCTACATTATCATTTTCTTCCAGAGCTTTTCTTAGAGCTTCGGTATCATTGTATGGTATTTTTATAAAGCCCGGAGTATAGGGGCCAAAATTCTTACGTGCATCTGCATCGTTAGAAAATGAAATGATCGTTGTTGTTCTTCCGTGAAAGTTGTTCTCACAAACTATAATCTGAGCCTCTTGCTCTGGTACGCCTTTTTTTTCATACGCCCATTTTCGCGTAAGCTTAATAGCTGTTTCAACTGCTTCTGCACCTGTATTCATGGGAAGAAGCTTATCAAAACCAAAATAATCTGTGGCATAAGCCTCGTATTTTCCTAATATGTCATTGTGAAATGCTCTTGAGGTAAGCGTAAGTGTTTCGGCCTGACTTTTAAGTGCATTGATAATTTTAGGATGGCAGTGACCTTGATTTACAGCAGAGTAAGCCGAAAGAAAATCGTAATAACGTTTGCCTTCTACATCCCAGACATAAACCCCTTCTCCCCTGTTTAAAACTACTGGTAACGGGTGATAATTATGTGCGCCGTGCTTTTCTTCAAGCTCAATTGCTTCTTGCGAAGTCATTTGTTCTACAGTCGTCATGTGATAAAAATTTAAGTATAAAGTAATCTGTGATTCCTGCTTACGAAGATCTGGTGTACTACCTGATATAAAAGGAGAGAAATCATCCTTAATTCCTGCAAATTACTAAATATTACACATACTTTTTAAGCATAGGCTAATCTATAATCTTTCTAATTATTCTATTTTTGCCGCGTGGGAAAAAGAAACGTACGAAAGATTTTCAACAATGTTGAAGTAATTGACGCCGGAGCAAAAGGAAAAGCAATCGCTAAAGCTCCTGATGGCAGAGTCATATTTATTAATAACGCGGTACCGGGCGATGTGGTAGACATTCAAACTACCAAGCAACGCAAAGCTTATTTTGAGGGCACGGCAATTCATTTGCATAAAGCATCTCCTAAGCGCACAGAACCTGTTTGTAAACATTTTGGCACCTGTGGAGGCTGTAAATGGCAAAACATGGAGTACAAGTATCAACTTGAATATAAGCAAAATGAAATTGTCAATAACCTAAAGCGATTAGGAAAAATTGATTTGCCTGCAATTACTCCTATCGCGGGAAGTGCTAAACAATACTTTTACAGGAATAAGATGGAATTTTCCTTTAGCAGTAATAAATGGCTTACTATAAAACAAATACAAAGCGACGAAATTATTGATGATCGTAATGCTTTAGGTTTTCATATTCCTGGCATGTGGGATAAAATTCTCGATCTTGATGAGTGTCACCTGCAACGCGATCCCAGTAATGCCATTCGTAATTCTGTGAACGATTTTGCCAAGAAAAACGGACTTTCATTTTTTAATACAAGAGATCAGCAAGGTTTACTGCGTACGCTTATGATACGCACAAGTTCTAACGGTGAATTGATGGTTCTTATTCAGTTTTATGATGATAATCAGGCAGACAGGGAGCTACTCTTAAATTTTATAAAAGAAACTTTTTCTGAAGTTACTTCGCTTTTATATGTTATTAATCAGAAAGGAAATGACACTCTGTATGATCAGGAAATTATCTGTTTCTCTGGGCGCGATCACATTTTTGAAGAAATGGAAGGCTTAAAGTTTAAGATAAATGCAAAGTCTTTTTATCAAACCAATTCTGAGCAGGCTTATGAACTTTATAAAATCACACGTTATTTTGCAGGGTTAACAGGAACCGAAACAGTTTTTGATTTATACACGGGTACGGGTACAATTGCTCAATTTGTAGCACGAAATTCTAAGAAAGTTATAGGTGTTGAAGCTGTACCAGACGCAATAACTGCAGCAAAAGAAAATGCACAATTAAACGGAATTGACAACGTTGAGTTTTACGTGGGTGACATGAAAAATGTTTTTAATGATGATTTTATCACAAAACATGGTCAACCTGATGTAATTATAACAGATCCTCCACGAGATGGAATGCATAAAGATGTTGTCGCACA
>JBALXG010000068.1:0-9864 GCA_036961055.1 Leeuwenhoekiella sp.
CCGGTATTGTTTATTAAAATATGAATTGTACTATTTTTTTTAATATGCTCTTTCACGGTCTCTTCAACCGCTTCAGGATTACTAAAATCAGCAACCAGATAGCTGTGTTTTTGGTCTTCGGTTACGGGTAATTCTGCGAGTGTAGCTCTCAGCTTTTCTTCATTTCGCGCAAGCAAAGTAATTGTTGCTCCTTCTGCAGCGAGTGCAATGGCTGTCGCTTTACCTATTCCCGCTGTGCTGCCACAAACTAGAGCATGCTTATTTTTTAGCTTAAAATCCATTTATTGCAAACTGTGGGCAATAGCATCGTCGTGTAGCATTTCGCGCGAAGCTTCAATTACCAGATTAAGTTTTTCTCTTAGCGAAAGATCATCTGTGAGTTTTTTATCGTGAATGAGATTAAGAATGGCCTTGTCTTGTACACGCCCGCGGCTCATCGCTTCAGAATAGGGAAGATCTTCACGGAATGTCACCAAAGAATATTTAGAAAAATACTCCTTAGGAAACTCTTTTTCAAAAGCTAATTCCAGTTTACGTTTCTCCTGAAATATCTCATTTGCCGTATGGGCTTTCATCTCATGAAAGTTATCTATAGCGAGATCTGCAATGGCGTCTGTATCTTTTTTGCGTTCGGTTTGATACGCTTTAAAAATTTTATGCCAATCACCTTCATGCTTATCCATGATTTTATCAAGAACAACAATATCTTCAAAAGCAGCGTTCATGCCCTGGCCATAGAAAGGTACAATAGCATGTGCGGCGTCGCCAAGTAAAAGTGATTTCCCGTAAGCATACCAGGGCGAACATTTAATTGTGCCTAGCGGCGAAACAGGATTTTTTTCAAATTCCTCGATAAGATCTGGCATTATGCGCAGCGCATCTGGGAACATTCTTTCAAAATAATCCTTAACATCTGCAGTAGTTTGCAGACGGCCAAAATTCTCTTCGCCTTCTTCCCAGGATAGAAAAAGTGTAACCGTGAAACTTCCGTCCAGATTGGGCAAAGCGATCATCATATCTTTACCACGAGGCCAGATATGCAATGCATTTTTTTCAGCTAGATAATTTCCATTTTTTCCTGGTGGAAATGATAACTC
This sequence comes from Leeuwenhoekiella sp., assembly GCA_036961055.1. GTDB lineage: Bacteria > Bacteroidota > Bacteroidia > Flavobacteriales > Flavobacteriaceae > Leeuwenhoekiella. The sequence goes on from JBALXG010000068.1 coordinate 1,098, forward strand.
TTTATAACCGTGCGTGAGGTAATCCTGAGCATAACTAAAGAGTAGTTTCTTATGCTCAAACATACTTTTACGTAATGCAGAACCTACACCATCTGCACCAAAAATAATGTCGGCTTTTATGGTTTTGTTCTCACCTGTATTGTAATCCTGAAAAACCGCTTCGGCTTCTTCAAGATTTACAGAAACACATTTTTGATTGAAAAAAACAGTTATTTTAGGCATTTTATCGCACTCATCAAGCAACATAATGTTGAGGTCAGATCGTGAGATAGAATTTATATATTCATGATCGCGCCCGCTGTAATTGCTCATGAACGTTTCGCCATCGAGCTCATGAATCATGCGACCATTCATAGGTATGCAAAGCGGTTCTACTTTATCCTGAAGCCCCACAAGTTTTAAACCTTTCATACCGCGATCTGAAAAAGCCAGATTTATCGATCTGCCAGAATCGACTTCTTCAATTCTTATATCTGGTCGCTTTTCAGCTAGAGTTACTTTATAACCGCGTTGCGCCATTCGCAAAGCGGCAAGTGAGCCACAGAGGCCAGCGCCTATTATCAATATGTGTTCTTGTTCTTTCATAGCGTTATTGGCCTAATAATTGGCGCAGCCTAACCGCCATTTCATAAACATCTTCAAAACTGTTGTACAGAGGTACAGGAGCAACCCTGATCACGTCAGGTTCTCGCCAATCGCATATTATACCGGCATTCATAAAGCCATCGTGTAAACTGCGATCTGCATTCTTTACCTGAATAGAAAGTTGACAACCACGTTCTTCAGGGTTTTTAGGAGTAATTATATTAATACGATCATCGTCGATTTGTTCTATAAGATATTCCAGATAACCGGTAATTTTTCTTGATTTTGCACGAATATTGTGAAGGCCAGCTTCCGCGAAAATATCCAGAGAAGCGCGAATTGGCGCCATAGATAAAATAGGAGGATTGCTCAGTTGCCAGCCTTCTGCTCCCGGAAGAGCATCAAAATCTACACGCATATTAAACCGAGTTTCTTTATTATGACCCCACCACCCTGTAAATCGCGGAATATCTTTATTGTTTGCATGACGCTCATGTACAAAGCAACCGCCCAGACTGCCGGGGCCACTGTTTAGATATTTATAGGTGCACCAAACAGCAAAATCGGGTCCGTTGTCATGTAAATCGGCATCAATATTTCCTACCCCGTGAGCGAGATCAAAACCGACTTTACAGCCGTATTTATGACCTAATTCTGTGATTTCTTTAATCGGGTATTTTTGCCCGGTGTAGTAATTAGTATTTCCTATCATGACCAGTGCGATCTCTTCACCTTGCACTTTCAGAATTTCTTCAAGGTCTTCAAGGCGACACAATTCTTCTCCTTTGCGCGGTTGCCATAAAACAAGATTTTCGTCAGGATTGTAACCGTGGTGGTTTATTTGAGATTTCACCGCATAACTATCTGAAGGAAAAGCATCGCTTTCAATAAGGATTTTATGACGATTTTGTGTTGGCCTGTAAAAAGAAACCATCATTAGATGAAGATTTGTAGTAAGCGTATTCATAATTACCACTTCGCCAGGCTTAGCACCTACAACATCTGCCATATTTTTAGACAAGCTTTCATGATAGGTCGTCCACGGTATTTTTGCCTTAAAATGACCTTCTACCCCTATTTCTGCCCAGTTATTGAGTTCTTCCTGAACATAATGCCTTGCTTTTTTTGGCTGAAGGCCTAAAGAATTACCACAGAGATAAATAAGAGGTTTTCCATTTTCATCTTTAGGTAGATTAAATTGATCTCTAAATTTGCTTAATGGATCTTCAGCATCTGCTTTTTTGGCAAATGCCAAATTATTTTCATACAATATCTTTTCTGTTTCTAGCATAGGCTAACAAAAATAGGAATTAAAATTTTCTGAATAGATAAGTTTATAGCTGTAATTTGCATATATGAAAGCAGTCAAATTAATACTAAGTCGTCGCAGGTATTGCTCACCAGCAGTGCTATTTGCTACACTCAATATTTTATTTGGGACCTGGGCTATTTATATACCACGCATAACTAAAAGGCTGGATGTATCTGAAGGTGAGTTGGGTTTTGCCGTTCTATTTATCGCATTGGGTACCTTAAGTATGTTGCCTTTTATACCAAAATTGATAAATAAGTATGGTGTGGGTAAAATGTCTGCCGTAGGTGTTATTGCTTTCTGCCTGAGCTTTGTAGGTCCTTTTGCTGCCAATAGTTATGTGGTTCTATGTGCTACACTTTATATAATAGGTGCTTGTGGAGGGATGCTTGATGTAGCGATGAATACTCTGGTTACAGAAATTGAAAAGGCAGACGAGGTACATTTTATGTCTGCTACGCACGGTTTTTTCAGTCTTGGTGGCATGGTAGGAGCGGGGATAGGAACTTTTTTAATGCCCATTATGCCCAGCGCGCTCATTCATATAAGTTTAGTTGTGATTATAATGCTCATTATTAATTACTTTTTAATGAAAAATTATATCTCCGTAATTGCTCCTAAACAGGAAAATGAATCTGTTTTTAAACTAAAAAATGTAAGACCTTTATTAGGACTAGGTATTATAGCGATTTTAGTTATGTCTTCAGAAGGTGCGATAGCAGACTGGAGCGCATTGTATCTGGAAAAAGTAACTCTGGCAACTGCTTCTATGTTTGGCTTAGGTTATACTGTTTTTAATGCTTTAATGGCATTTGGAAGATTTTATGGGGATGGTATAAGCGCAAAATATGGATCAAGAGTGATTTTATTTGCCGGCGCAGCGATAGCTGCATTTGGTTTTGGTCTCATATTAGTGGCAAATACATGGATTGCCATCATAGGTTTTGGGTTTGTAGGCTTAGGTTTTTCAGTTGTGGTTCCTGAATTATTAAGGTATGGAGGTAATTTGCCAGGCGTTGCAGCAGCAGATGGTGTAAGTTTTATTTCGGGAATAGGCTTTGCAGGAATGCTTTTAGGGCCTGTTTTTTTAGGTTTTTTAGCCGAAACTTTTAGTCTTAAGAGCAGTTTTATAGCTTTGTTTTCATTTACAATAATCGCCGGACTAATTGCTTTTTCGCTTAAGCGAAAATAAAAAACCTCAGGTTTGCCCGAGGTTAGATATAAAACTGACTTTTATTAGAGAAAGTACAGATACTATTTCACAGATACATTGGTAAAGTAAAGTTTAAAATCTCCATCTGGACCTTTGTGAGTTTTAGCAACCTTGATGCCGTCCATATCTTCATAATCTTCCCATGTAGTCATCATAGATGGCTGCGGGCTGTTACCGCTTCTGTAGATCCATTCTTTAACTACGTAATCATCACCATAAAACATATCATACGCATCACCAGGTGTGTAACCACCAGCATCGCTGCCATAAGTAAGTGTTATTTTGTGCATCATTTCTTTACTTATGGGTGCAGTTGCTGTATCCTGAACTGTGATTTTTGCGCTTTCATCCCAAACTAAATGCAAAGGAGCGAGTAGCCAGTATGAATCATTGATAAATCCTTTATCTGAGGTCGTTGCCAGACTGTCCATATCATTACGATTGTAATTAACGGTATCATCTGCAGCTTTCATGGTGATGTCTTTAGTTTGTGGATTCCAGGTCCATGAGCGTTCCATATGGTTACCACCACGGTCTACGTTGAACGTAAATTTTACTTCTTTTACTTTATCCCAGTCATCTGCGCCATAAGCTTCAGCAATTTTCCAGGCTTCTTTTTGTTCACTGGTCATATCATCTTTAGGCATGTCTGAACTCATGTCAGATTTTGCCATACCGTCTTTTGTTTCGTTTTTACAAGAGACAAATACTGCGGCAAGCGATAAGATAAGGACTAATTTTTTCATTTTTCTAGCGATTGGTTATACGTAAATGTACAATGTTTCTGGTTTTTAGTGAAATAGGAATTGAGATTTTACCACGCTATCTTGAGAAATGGTAATATCTTTGCAAAAATTAAAAGATTGTATCGTCTTTTTGCATTCATATTGTTTCTCACCTTTGCTTTACGCCCCATTTATCAGGCTGGATACATTGTTTATTTTCAGCTAAATATTGACTCAATTGTTGAGAAATACTGTGTAAATAAGGCAAAACCCGAATTGCATTGTAACGGAAAATGCCACTTGACGCAACAACTGAATTTATCTCAGGATGATTCGGGTAAAAATGCAGGGCGTATTCTGGTTCCAGATTCATTTATTCCGCTTTACTTTCAGGTTGCGCAATATGAAATTCCACTAGTCTGGATGATCAATAATAAGTCAGAAAATTGGAAAAGGACATTTCTTCAAGAATCAAGATTTTCAGATATTCCCTATCCGCCGCCCAAATTAAGATTATACACTTTCACTTAAAATGAAGTCCATTCTCTAATGGACTTAAAACTGTATAATTAAAATTACAACAATGAAAAATATATTCGTTGCACTCGCTCTATGTGCAACAGCAATCCTGTGCGCTCAAGAAAAAACAACAGATAATAAATGGAATGGTAATCGTCCTGATGGGCATGCGCCTATATCTATAATGGGGGACCATACACATGGCAAGGGTGAGTTTATGCTTTCTTATCGATATATGTTCATGGATATGCATGATCTTAAAAGAGGTAGTGAAGATGCCGCTTTTGAATCTGCTCTAAAGCCAAATGACAAATACATGGTCACGCCTACTCGCATGCCTATGCAAATGCACATGATTGGGCTTATGTATGCGCCAACAAGTCGGGTTACGCTAATGGCAATGGGATTGTATCAAGAAAGTTCTATGACACATTTAACAGCTATGGGAAGTAATTTCACAACTCAAAGCAACGGTTGGGGAGATTTGCAGATTTCTGCGTTATATAAGTTTCTGGAAGCAGGAAGTACAAAAATGCATCTACAGGCTGGTATTTCGTTACCTACAGGAAGTATTGATGAGAAAGATGTGACTCCCATGTCAATGGGTATGGAGATGGTTATACCTTATGGAATGCAAATAGGAAGCGGTACTTATGACGGTCTTTTGGGATTAACTTTTCTTAAGCAATGGCAAACTACTTCTTTTGGTGCGCAGGCTAAAAGTACGATTCGCTTTGGCAAAAATGATAACGGTTATACTTTAGGAAATAACTACCGTTTAAATTCCTGGTTTAGTTATAAAGCAACAGATATAATGAGTTTGTCGCTTCGCGCTGAAGGGTTGCTGGTAGATGAGATCTCAGGGAGTAATTCTGCTTTAAACCCTATGATGGTTAGTACGGCAGATACTCAAAATTCTGGTGGGACGTATGTCAATTTAGGATTGGGTGCAAATTTCTTTGTTCCAAAAGGATGTCTTAAAGATCTTCGCTTTGCTGTCGAGTTGGCTTATCCTCTTTATCAGGATGTAAACGGAGTGCAATTAAAATCGCAGGAAGTTCTTACTACCGGGATTCAGTATGCGTTTTAAACCAGTAGTGGTTTAAATATAAGACTATATAAGAGGCTGTCTAAAAACATTGAAATGCGTCATTCTGAATTCATTTCAGAATCTTATAATATTTACATACCAATTATGAGAACCTGAAACAAGTTCAGGTTGACCTTAAATCTATTTTTTAGACAGACTTTTTTTGAGGATTTAGTGAAAATATTTGTCAATACTATATTCTTAAAATATTTTATAAACCAAACACTACTCTTTACAAATTATTGGGATTTAAGCCTTATAATCTATTATTTTTTCGCTCTAAAATTTGCCGATTTTACCCCATAAATAGCGGATTTTTACCATATTAATAACACTTTTTGAGGAGTATTTCAGCGTAGCTGTTCTAATTTTGCGTTTTGAATTCTCCGGAGAATTTAACTCCTCGAGGCTTTACTCGAATAGAAAAGAATTTTTCCTGATTCGTAACCTTGAGAACATCTCTAAGGTTCTTGATTTTGCTTATGACGCACCGCTACACAACTAAATCTAAAAATGTAATTGTACTTGTTCTGGGAACCTTAATTGCCATAGGCCCCTTTTCAATAGACATGTATTTGCCCGGTTTTGCCAGTGTAGCAGAAGAATTTGATGTAGATATTAGCAGGGTAGGGCTTACTTTAACAAGTTACTTTGTGGGTATTGCTCTTGGCCAACTGGCTTACGGTCCACTTATGGACAGGTTTGGGCGCAGAAAGCCTTTAATAGTTGGTTTAAGTTTATACATAATAGCCGCACTAATAGCTGCATTTAGTTGGAATTTAAACGTGCTTATAATTACCCGGTTTTTTATGGCACTGGGAGCAGCTTCTGGTATGGTAGCTTCTAAAGCCATGGTACGTGATCTTTTTGATAAAAAACAGGTTGCAGATGTGTTATCATCGCTCATGCTTATTATGGGAGTTGCGCCAATTATTGCGCCTACAGTGGGTGGAATTGTAATTGGTTTTTTTAACTGGGAGGCGGTTTTTTATATTCTGGCAGCTTTTGCTTCTATCATGTTATTTAACGTGACTTTTATACTTCCCGAAAGTGTTAAGCCTAACCGGGCAACCAGCCTGCATCCCAAGGCGGTGGTTTTAGAATATATTTCTATTTTAAAGAATAAAGAATTCTTTATATTCTCCATGGCACGCGGTTTTACTATAGGTGCTCTTCTTGCATATGTTTCAAGCGCGCCTTTTCTATTTATTGAATACTTTGGGATGAGTGAACAGCATTTTGGCTGGATCTTCGGGGGGAATGCATTCGGTTTAATTTTAGGCAGTCAGCTTAATCGTTTGGTTTTAAGACATTTTTCCCTGTTAAAAATAACATTTACCACTACTATACTTTTGACAATAGTTACCATTGTGGGGTTGATCTCTAATCTGGTTTCGGTTGAATTCTGGGTAGTTTATCCGGTTTTGTTTTTGATGCTTTTTCTTATTGGGTTTCAAAACCCTAATATGACTACTTTAGCTTTGCATCCATTTACAATTCAGGCAGGAAGTGCTTCTGCATTGGTTGGTAGTCTTAGTATGATTTTTGGTTCTGTCTCAAGCGTATTGGTTAGTAGATTTGTCACAACCAGCATAGTGCCTTTATTCTATATAGTTTTTGGTTGTTCTATCTTCAGCTTCATTTTGGTTTTGATTTATAAACGAAAACCTACCCGACTTTCCTACGAATCTTAAATGGCTATTGATTCTCTGATGTGGATATTAAACAACGTCTTCCTGCGCTTAATTTAGGAACACTTCCCATTTACCCAAGAAATTAAATTAATTTTGAGCAAAGGCTGAATATGGCATTAGATAGCATAAAAGATAAGAAAAGCACAAACATTAGGGCATCGTTTCAGGCGCTAAGTTTTATTCCCAGGTTCTTTAAAGAAGTATGGGATACGCATGCTACTTTGTTTTTAGTCAATATTATTTCACGACTTATAAATGCTTTTGCACCGGTTGTAATTCTCTGGGTTGGTAAATTAATTATAGACGAAATAATAGCCCAAATCGCTGCCACTTCTCCAGATTATACTCTGCTTTGGAAATATGTTATGCTAGAGTTTGCTATAACAATAGTTTCAGATTTAATAAATCGGTTGATCTCTATTACAGATGGTTTATTGGGCGATCTCTACAACATTAAATCATCTGAAACGATGATAAGAAAAACCAGCGAGATTGATATTAGTCAGCTGGAAGATTCAGAATTTTATGATAAGCTTGAGCGCGCCCGTCAACAAACGCAGGGCAGGGTAGGACTTATGAGTAATGCTTTAGGTCAGGCGCAGAGTGTAATCTCAATAATCACTCTTATCGCAGGTTTAATCTATTTTGAACCCCTCCTTATTATTTTGCTGGCGCTAAGTATCATTCCGCTTTTTATTAATGAGATAAAATTTAGCGGGCAACGCTATTCTATTTCGCGAAGCTGGACGACAGAAAGACGCGAACTTGACTATTTGAGATACATAGGCGCAAATGATAAAACGGCTAAAGAAATTAAATTATTTGGTCTTGTTGATTTTGTGGCTCATAGATTTAGAAGTCTTAGCAATCAATATTATAAGATCAATAAAGATCTTACCATTAAAAGAAGCACCTACAGCGCAGGCTTTAATGCGTTAGGAGTGATTTGTTATTATGCGGCTTATATTGTGATTATAAGAAGTGTTTTAATAGGTGATATAACCATAGGTGAACTTACTTTTCTATCGGCTTCTTTTAATAGGCTGCGAAATAGTTTGCAGACGTTCTTTTCTAACTTCACGCGTATTACCGAAAGTGCGCTGTACCTCAAAGATTACTTTGATTTTATAGATCTTAAAGTTGAAGATAAAGATGTAACCTATTTACCGTTACCGGAAACTATTAAAATAGGTTTTGAAGTACAGGATTTACATTTCGCCTATCCCGGAAACACTAAAAAAGTACTCAAAGGAGTCACATTTTCGCTCAAAGCGGGCGAAAAAATGGCTTTTGTTGGTCAAAATGGAGCCGGAAAAACTACCTTAATAAAACTGATGCTTCGGTTTTATGAGCCAACAGAAGGCGCTATTTTACTGGATGGTATAAATATAAATCGGTTTAAAAAGCAGGAATATCAGCAGATGTTTGGGGTGATTTTTCAGGATTTCTTTAAGTATGAATTTACGCTTCGCGAAAATATAGCCATAGGCGACATTGCTTCAATTAAAGATCAGGGCAAGATTGACAGCGCAGCACAACTAAGTCTGGCTTCAGAAGTTGTTGACCAGTTTAAGAAAGGTTATGACCAGCAATTAGGAAAACGCTTTAAAAAAGGACAGGAACTTTCCG
>JBALXG010000069.1:0-9672 GCA_036961055.1 Leeuwenhoekiella sp.
ATTTGGGTACTATTGATAGATAAGCGCGGCAGGAAATAAAAGCTCTATTTTTGCCTAGATTTCAGAAAAGACTATTGAAAATTTAAAGAAGTATGATGCTGAATTTTAAACAATTTACCATTATACAATTTTTTTCTTAATCCACGATCAGGTATGCCTCATATAAAAGTTCCCTTTTTCTCTTTTTCCTTTCAAACTCAAAAAAAGAAAAGGATATACACAATCTTTTTCACTCTCTTACTTCTACTAAATACAAATGTCATTTTTAGTCAGGAAGAAGCTGTTTTACAGGAATTGCTTAAGACCATAGAAAAATCTTCTGAATATGATGCTGTCAAAATAGATCGTATCAAAAATTTGAAAGCTGAGCTAAGCATGCAGAGCGGCGACAGTCTTGCGCAGCGGTTTAAATTAAATAGGCTGCTTTTTAATGAATATAGAATCTTTAAACAGGATTCTGCATATAAGTATGCCCAGAAATGCAGAGAACTTTCAGAGAACCTTGGGAGTATAGGATTAATCGCAGAAACTACCCTTGATCTTGCTAACGTATGTGTTTCAGCAGGGATGTTTAGTGAAGCCCTAGAATATCTTAATGCTATATCTCAAGAAGAAGTACCTAAAGAAATTCGTTTTTCTTATTTTGGATTATTGGGTAGGTGTTATAGTGATATGGGAGAATACAGTACCATCTCTTATTTTTCTGAGCGTTATAAGGAAGCCGCACAAGAATATCATCAAAAGTCCCTGGCATTGGCTCAAGTAGACTCCTGGGATTATACAATGCTTAGAGGATATTTAGAATATAGAGATGGAAAGTTAGATGAAGCGCTTACAGATATTACTCCATTGTTGAATGTAAGGGGAGACCTTAGGTCACAAGCAGTAATAAACTCTGTCCTGGGAGATATTCATGCCCGGTTAGGTAATGAACAAAAGGCCATTCTACACCTTTCACGTTCATCTATTGCAGATATTAAGTCTTCTGCTAAGGAGAATCTTGCAATGATACAGCTAGCTGAATTTTTGTTTGAGCAAGGAGAAGTAAAACTTGCTTCTACCTTTATTAAAAAAGCGAATCAGGATGCTGAATTTTATGGTGCCCGGCAACGTAAAATTAGGGTAGGGGCCATTTTACCATTAATTGAAGAACAGATTATTGAGCAAGTAGAAACACAAAGAGCCCGTCTGTACAGTCAAAACATTATGCTTAGTGTTCTTCTGGTTTTTGTATTGCTCCTCGCTATTGTCGCTTATATACAGCTACGCAGGTTAAAAAGAGCTCGCTGGGCATTAGTAGAAGCTCACAAAAATCTTCAAATAAAAAATGAGCAAATTATACAGGTTAATGAAACGGTAAACCTTAACAATAAGGAGCTAAATAGGGTAAATGATCTACTACTTGAGGCCAATAAAATAAAGGAGGAATATATAGGGTTCTTTTTTTCACAGGATGCTGATATTTTTGAAAAATTTAAAGAGTTTAAAACTCGTATTGAAGCAAACCTTAAAAAAGATAATATAGAGGGGATAAAGTACCTTGTCAAAAGCTACGATTTAAAAAAGGAAAAAAAGAAACTTCTGCAAAATTTTGATGAGGCTTTCATAAAACTCTTCCCTAATTTTATAGAAGAATTTAACTCCCTTTTAAAAGAGGTCTCTCAAATTGAAATAAAGGATGGTCAAATATTAAATAAGGAGCTTCGTATTTTTGCCTTAATTCGTCTAGGTATTACACATAACGAAATTATTGCCCAGATTTTAGGCTATTCTGTTAATTCTATATATACATATAAAACAAAAATCAGGAATAAATCATTCCTCGACAAGAAGGATTTTGATCAAATGCTGCTTCAAAAAACCCGCCTTAAGCTATAAAAACCCGCCTTTTTTGGCTTTATTTTCTATATAATAAAACTTCATTTTTCTTGATATTATTTTGGCTATCAGTTAAGTGAGGTCAAAAATCCTTCTTTATTTTCTATATGAAATTTTAATAAAGTTAATTAAGCTCATAAATTATTCAATTTTGGGTGTCTGTACATTATTGGTCGGTTCAGATGCTTTTTTAAACCTGACAGGAAAGGTCTGAGAAACTGTTTTTCGTATTTAAATTATTTTTTTATTCAATTGGCGAAATCGTTTTCAGAAGAACAGCCAGGTAAAGAATTATTATTAAAATCATTAAATGAACAAGAAATTTATGAGAGAATTATTCAAAAGTTCTTGGCTGCTTCTTTTTATGTTGCCTATGAGCTTTTTTGCCCAGAATGTTGTGAATGGGGTAGTAACTGAAAGTTCCACAGGGCTTCCTATACCGGGGGCTAATATTATCGTAAAGGGAACAAGCAACGGTTCTACAACAGATTTTGATGGAAATTATACTATTGATAATATTAGTGATGGAGATGTTATCACATTTTCTTTTTTGGGTTTTACGACGCAGGAAATTCCTTTTGATGGGCAGGCCACAATAGATGTAGCGCTTGCAGAGAATCAAACCAGTCTTGATGAGGTAGTGGTGATTGGTTATGGTAGTATAACTAAAAAAGATGCTACAGGAGCGGTTAATCAGGTTTCTACAGAAGATTTTAACAAAGGACAGGTTAATACTGCCGCCCAGTTAATTACGGGTAAGATTGCCGGTGTTACGGTAACTTCTGGTGGTGGAGCTCCGGGTGAAGGACAAAACATCAATATCCGCGGTATTGGGTCTATCTCATTAAACAGCTCTCCTTTATATGTCGTAGATGGACTTCCGTTAGACAATACTAATGTTGGCGGATCCAGAAACCCGCTAGATTTTATAAACCCTGCTGATATCGAAAGCATGACGGTTTTGAAAGATGCATCTTCTACAGCTATTTATGGTTCTCGTGCTGCTAATGGTGTAATTCTTATTACAACTAAAAGAGGAAAAGGCAAGGAGTTTAAATTTAATTACTCTGGCTCTACCACTGTTTATCGTCCTACAGATTATGTAAATGTGATGGGTGGTGACGAGTTCAGGACTTTAGTAAATGAAGTAGGCAGTGATGCCGCAATTGCTAGATTAGGTGATGTCAATACTAACTGGCAGGAAAAAATTTATACTGAAGCCATTGGGTTTGAGCATAATTTAAGTACTACAGGCAATATTGGTGGCTTTATGCCTACCAGAGCTTCTGTGGGTTATACAGATCAGGATGGGATTCTTAGCGGAGATAATTTTTCAAGAACTACAGCGTCTTTAAGTCTACGACCAAGTTTTATGGATGGGCATTTAAAAATGGAAATTAACGGTAGAGGAATGTATACTGAAAATTCCTTTGCAAACCGGGATGCGATAGGAGCTTCTGTAGACTATAACCCTACGATGCCCATATATAATTCTAATTCTCCATTTTCAAATTACAATGGCTGGTATATCTATAATGATGAGGCTGATAAATATATTCAGAATAGCCTGTCTCCCACTAATCCTGTTGCCTTAATTAACGAGAAGGATGATATGGCAGAGGTTAGAAGATTTATTGGTAATGCTAAAGTTGATTATAAGTTACATTTCTTTCCAGATTTAACAGCTACAGTAAATGTAGGCTTAGATAAAACAAACAGTCATGGAAGAACAATTATTTCTCAACAAATGCCATCTTCTCAACTAGACTGGAATGGCTCTTTCTCTAATTATATCAACAAAGCAACTAATAAACTTTTTGATGCCTATTTAACATACGATAAGGATTTTGGTGATAATTCTATAAACGCTGTAGCTGGCTACTCTTACCAGAGTTTTGAATATGACAATTATAGCTATGATAGTGAAGCTGAGGAAGAAGGTAATGATGCTGAATTCATTGATAAATGGAGAAGTACTTTACTTTCTTATTTTGGGAGAGCAAATTACAATTACGCAGACCGCTATTTACTAACAGCAACCTTTAGAGCTGATGCTTCTTCTAAGCTAAATCCAGATGATCGTTGGGGATACTTCCCATCTTTCGCTTTGGCTTGGAATATTAATAATGAAGAATTCTTTAATTCTTCAACTATAGATCAGTTAAAACTACGAGTAGGTTACGGTGAAATTGCTAACGTTAATGGTCTGGAAGATTACCTCTTTTTGACTAATTACACAGGAAGCAGGTCTAATGCAAACTATCAGTTTGGATCTAATTATTATCAGACATATCGTCCAGACGCATATAATGAAGATCTACGTTGGGAAGTAGGCAAAACTTTAAATGCAGGTATAGATTACTCGCTTTTTGATGGTAGAATTTCAGGTTCTGTTAATGCATATCTTAAAAAAACAGAAGATTTAATAAGTTATGTCACTGTAGATCCATTTACAAATTTCTCTAATAAAATCAATAAAAACATTGGTGATATGGAGAATAAGGGTGTTGAATTTGAATTAAATGTAATTCCAGTTCAAACAGAAAACTTTACTTGGAGAATAGGTTACAACATTGCATACAATGATAACACAATTACAAATCTGCCAGACCAGGTAGAGGTGGGGGGAATTACTGGTGGTACAGGTAATACTGTTCAGTTACATAAAGAAGGATTTTCTCCTTTTAGCTACTGGGTATATAAACAGATTTATAATGAAGAGGGAAAACCCATTGAAGGCGCTTATGTAGATAGAAATGGGGATGACCAGATTAATGATGATGACAGATATTTATACAAAGACCCTTTTGCAGATGTAACAATGGGTTTGAATACTAATGTTAATTATAAAAACTGGGACTTATCTATAGTTTCCCGAGCAAGTCTTGGAAACTATGCATATAACAACATGGCTTCAAGTAGGTCTTATGAAGTTAGAGCTACAGAAAACAGTATTTTAACTAATCTTCACAGGGATTATTACAACACAGGTTTTCAGTCTTTGACAGAAACTAATCTGGAGAGTGACTATTACATTCAGGATGCTTCTTTTTTCAAGTTAGATAATATCACTTTAGGGCATACGTTCACCCAGATTTTTGAAGAATCAGATCTAAGACTCTACGGTTCAGTACAAAACGTATTTACTATAACAAATTATGATGGTCTGGATCCTGAAATTAACGGTGGTATTGATAACAATTTTTATCCAAGACCTAGAATTTTCACTTTTGGTGTAAATCTAAACTTCTAAAAAAATATGAAAATGAATTATATTAAAAAACTAATACTGATTATCCCGATACTCGTTTTAGTGTCTTGTCAGGATGACTTAGATCAGACTCCTATTGATCCTGATAGTTTTACAGAAACTAATGTTTTTTCAAGCGCCGATGAGGCTAAAGGTGCCTTGGCCAAATTATACGCGAGTTTATCATTAACTGGCCAGCAGGGACCTGCAGGGCAAGCTGATATTACCGGTATAGATGAAGGAACCTCTCAGTATTCAAGATTATTATTCAGTTTAAATGAACTCACTACAGATAATGCCGTAGTAGGATGGGGAGATCCGGGTTTGCCAAATTTGCACGCTACAAACTGGGGCGCAGGAAACGATTTTACTACAGGTATGTATTATCGACTGGCACAGGAAGTGTCTTTTACAAACTCTTTTATTGAAAATGCAGAATCTTTAAACGATAATGCTGAAATAGCAGCATACATAGCAGAGGCCAGATTTTTAAGGGCATTTGCTTATTATAATTTGCTTGATTTCTTCGGTAATGTTCCTTTAGTAACTATGGTTTCTACAGATTTACCTGAGCAAAATAGCCGTCAGGATATTTTCACTTTTGTAGAATCTGAACTTCTTGAAATTCAGGATTTTTTAAAAGAAAGCGGAACAAATGAATATGGTCGCGTAGACGAAGTAGCCGCATGGGCGCTGCTTTCAAAATTATATTTAAATGCCCAAGTATGGACTGGAGAAGATCGCTATACTGATGCTGTCACCTATGCCAGCAAAGTTATTAACTCTTCTTACTCTATCAATAAAAACGACGCTAATGGAAATGGTTCTGCCTATGACGAACTCTTCCTTGCAGATAATGATACAAACGGTGCTCAGAATGAATTTATTTTTGCCATTAATTTTGATGGAAATAACTCGAGAACTTATGGAGGAACAACTTTTCTGGTTCACGCGGCTATAGGAGGTTCTATGGATGCATTCGCCTTTGGTGTGAATGGTGGCTGGGGTGGTTTGCGTACCACTAAAGCGCTCGTTAATAAATTTGATTACTCTGTTACAGAGGTTAATGCAGATGGAAACCCCATAAAATGGGCAGATTCTAGAGCAATGTTTTATACTGATGGTCAAAGTTTTGAAATTAATACAATCGCTAACACTTTTACAGATGGTTATGCTGTAACCAAATTCACAAATTTAGATTCTAATGGCGAAGCAGGTAGTGATGCAGGGGGAGATTTTGTAGATACAGATCTTCCATTAATACGATTAGCTGAAATTTATTTAACCTATGCAGAAGCTGTTACAAGAGGAGGCTCTGGTGGAGATGTAAATACTGCTGTAGGTTATATTAATGAGCTTAGAGAAAGAGCCTTTGGTAATACAAGTGGTAATATTTCAGCAAGCGATCTAACTAAAGATTTTGTTTTAGATGAAAGAAGTCGTGAACTTTATTGGGAAGGGCAAAGAAGAACAGATCTAATAAGGTACAATGATTTTACAACCGGTAATTATTTGTGGCCATTTAAAGGTGGCTCTAAATCAGGAACTTCTGTTGAAGAATTTAGAAACTTATTTCCATTACCAAGTAATATTATTCTGATTAATCCAAACTTGACTCAAAATCCAGGCTACTAATAAATAACAAACACAATGAAAAAAATAACATTATTATTCATCGCGTTTATCGCAATATTAAGCTTTACATCTTGCACGGAAGATGACGGTTTTACCTTTACCGCCAAGCCTGATCCCGATGGAATTTCTTTTACTAATGCAACTTTAGAGACGTATACATTAAAAGCATCAAACGCTGACAATCTTGCTGAAAGATTTGTATGGAGTACAGCAAATTTTGATGTGCAAACCCCTGTTAATTATGAGATTCAGGGTTCGTCTTCAGAATCTTTTGAGAGTTATTCTGTTTTAGGAGTTGGTACGCAAACTAATCTGTCTGTAACTGTGGGGAGTATGTTGTCGCTAGCTAAAGAAGCAGGCTTAGACAATGATCCTACGACTGCAGAGCCTAACACAGGCAGTATTTATTTTAGAGTAAGAGCTTATGTTGGTGCAGATGCAGGTAATGTAGTTGAACAACTTTCAGATGTTTTAGCGGTTTCTGTAACGCTACCAGAGGCAGCAGAAGATACCGAATTAGAGCTTCCAAAATTATATGTTGTTGGTAACTTCTTAGCAGCAAGTGGTTATGGGGCTGACTGGACTCCGGCTGATGCGGCTCCACTAGCAGCTTCTGCAGACGGAAAAACAGATTATGAAGGTTTTGTTTACATAAATGTTGATGCTCCTGAGTTTAAATTCTTGCCAACTAATGAAAGTTTTGATGGTGATTATGGTGATACTGGAGAAAATAATGGTGATTTTTCTGGAACTATCGAGCAGGAAGGTGAGGTAAATGCTGGAACTCCTGAAGGAAACGGAGGTTATTACTTGATAAATGCAGATACTGAAACTCTTACTTACGATCTTACAGAAACTAATTGGGGATTAATAGGTAATGCTACACCAACAGGTTGGGATAGTGATACAGATATGGTTTACGATCCGGAAGCTAAAACGTGGAGTGTAACTTTAGATTTAACAGAGCAAGAAGCAACAGCTAATGGCATTAAGTTTAGAGCAAATGATGCCTGGGATATAAGTCTGGGTGATACAGATGCAGATGGTACTATGGAATTTGGTGGAGACAATATAGGTGTTCCAGAAGATGGAAACTATACCGTTACTTTAGATCTTAGCAATCCTAGACAGTATAAGTATTCTATCTCTAAAAACTAATTAAAAAGGCTGCCTTGTGCAGCTTTTTCTAAATTGAATTTATATGAAACACAAATTAATGAAATACCCAATACTGTATCTCTTTATTTTAGCTGTTGTTTCCAGTTGTTCTTCAGATGACAATACAACTTTAGATCCTACAGATGATAGCGGCGTAGTACAGGATACTATAAATGCGCTTAATCTGGCAGATTATGATAATGGCAGCAGGGTTATGATGCAGGCTTTTTACTGGGATGTAGAGCCAAGGTTTGAATGGTGGAATACCATTTCGGCAGAGGTAGAAGATTGGAGCAAGGTGGGGATTAACCGTATTTGGTTACCACCGGCAAGTAAAGCACAATCAGGCGGATTTTCAATGGGCTACGATGTTTCTGATTATTTTGATTTTGGAGATTATGACCAGCATGGGTCAATTCCAACACGTTTTGGGACAAGAGAAGAATTAGAAAATCTTATTGCTACGGCTCATAATAATAATATTGAGGTTATTGCAGACATAGTTTTAAATCACAATTCTGGTGGAGGATTGGAATACAATCCTTATCGAGAAAAAGATACTTATAGCCTATTTGATGAAACCCACGGAAATGCTTCAGGAATGTTCAATAGGAATTACGAAGACTTTTATCCTAACAGCGTAAGTAATTATGATCCGGGAAGTTTGTTTTATGAAGAAACTAACCTTGACCATCATAGGGAACATGTCCAAAATTGGCTGTGGAAACAAGATAATTCTGTAGCTAAATATTACAAGAATGTTATGGGTTTTGACGGTTGGAGATTTGATTATGTTTTAGGATTTGAATCTTTTGTTATCAAAGACTGGTTAGATGAAGTTGGGGGTTTTTCAGTAAGCGAACTTTGGGATGCAGATGCAGATGTAATCCGGGCTCATATTGAGGCTACAGGGAGTGGAGCTTTTGACTTTGCAGCATTCTATAGAATGGAACAAGCTTTTGATAGGTATGAGGATCTTACATACCTTACCAGAGATCAGGTTTGGCAAACAAATCCTGATAAAGCAGTAACTTTTACAGCCAATCATGATACAGAAAAAGACGGTAACATTGATAATTATATCGAATCAACGAATAAATTAAAAGCATATGCTTTTATTATGACCCACCCAGGTTATCCAGCGGTTTTCTATCTGGATTATGAAAATGAAGCGTTTCAGGAAGAATTAAAAAGGTTGATTTTAATTCATAACACTCTTGCAACCGGTGACTTAGAAGTGCTTTATGTAGATGAAGATGAGTATATTGCAAAAAGAGACGGAAGCGATGAAAACCCTGGGCTTATTGTATATATCACTACAAACAGCAGTACTAAAAGACGCTCAATTAATACTGGATGGAAAAATATGCATTTGATAGATTATTCTCAAAACTCGTCTTTTCTACCTGTAAGTAGTGAAGATGGCAGCGCTCAAATTGAGGCGCCTGCTAACGGTTTTGCTGTATGGTCTATAATGGAATAAAGGCTGTCAAAAGAGTAGAATTTTAAACAAATCAAAATTTAGCAGCCGGATATTTATACTAAATATTCGGCTCTTTTATAACGATAATTATGAAAGAGAAAATCAGACATATCATTGTGCTGGCATTGGTATGTATCTATAGCTTCAGTGTGAATGCGCAAATAGAAAAAGTAGAACCACCATTTTGGTGGGCAGGGATGCAAAAATCTGAGTTGCAAATCCTGTTCTACGGGAAAAATATTGCAGATTATGATGTTTCTTTAAAAGA
>JBALXG010000006.1:0-20322 GCA_036961055.1 Leeuwenhoekiella sp.
TAGTACAAAACCCTGATACTTATCTGAAAAATGAGAATTTGATTACTGCTTTAGATTTTTTAAAAAATAATAAAAGCATAGGTATTTTAGGACCGCAGATATTAAATGAAAAAGGTGAAATTCAAGATACTTGTAGACCTTTTGTTACACCACAGATAATTTTTTCAAGGTTTTTTCAGAGAGTTTTTTTTAAAAAAAGTGCAATTTTGGATAAAACATTTGATTACGATAAGGTTCAAAAAGTAAACTGGGTTATAGGAGCTTACATGATAACTTCAAGAGAAGCTATTAACATAGTGGGCCTAATGAACGAGCGCTTTTTTATGTATGTAGAAGATATGGAATGGTGTCTAAGATTTTGGGAAAATAATTTAAAAGTTGTTTATTATCCGAAATTGGTTGTGAAATATGAGGGTGATAGAAAGAGCACTTTAGCTAAGAGTAAATTCTTGCCATTTTCAATTAATAAGTACACTTATATTCATCTTAAGAATTATTTACTTTTCTTAAAAAAACATGGTTTGAAAAAGATACAACAAGTAAGTAGGATGTCTGATTCAAGTAATTAATCAAACATTTTTATATTACCCTATAAAGTTATGATAACTTCTAAACAAAATTCGATAAGTTAAATATAGTTAATACTTATATTTACCCAAATCTACAGCCTAGCATATTGACACCACTTATACTTATTTTTCTTGCTTTTTTTAGTGCCTTGGTTATAGGTTTGATAACGCTTCCCGAAATCATCAGGATAATTTTAGGCAAAGAAGTTTATGATGTTCCTGGGGGCAGAAAACTTCATGTAGGACGTATCCCTACTATGGGTGGAGTAGCCGTCGTTGTTGGCTTTATGCTTTCTGCCTTTATATGGACGCCAATGGACTTTTTTGGGGAATACAAGTATGTCCTTTTTGCCTTGATAGTTTTGGCAATTACCGGTATAAGAGACGATATGGTAGCCCTTTCTTCAACTATAAAATTTATATTGCAACTGTTTGCAGCCATAGTGGTTGTAGGCCTTGGGGACGTCTATATTACTTCTTTTTATAATTTAGGTATTGATTACGTTTTTCCAGAATGGGTAAGCTTTTGCATTAGTGTTTTTGTAATTGTAGGACTAACAAATTCTTTTAATCTGGTTGATGGTATAGACGGTCTTGCCGGTTCTGTAGCGCTACTTTGTGTTTCCTTTTTAGGTATCTGGTTTTATATAAATGGCTCGACAAATACAGCACTTTTATGTGCGGCCATGGCTGGTGGTATTCTAAGTTTTTTATATTTTAATTGGCATCCTGCCAAAATTTTTATGGGTGACACCGGCTCTCTTTTTATTGGCTTCTTTTGCGCAATCATGCTGGTGACATTTTTAAATGTAAATGCAAACCTACCAGAATATTCAGCTCATAAAATTGATAATTCTATAAGTCTAACAATGGTGCTGTTTATCTATCCCATATTTGATACTTCTCGCATTATGATTATTAGATTAATGCAAAAAAGATCACCTTTCTCACCAGATAAATTACATATACATTCTTTACTGCTTCGTCTGGGTTTAAAGCATCATCAAATAGCTCTTTTTGTAAATCTGTTTAGTGTTATAGCTATTATTTTATGTCTCGTTTTAGATAAAGTAATTTCTGATTTTATTGCTATCGCAGCCGGCTTAATCCTTTGTTATCTGATAAGTTTTTTTATTTCCAGACGTGTAGAAAAATTTCGAATTTACAGAAAAACGATGCAAATTAAACGCAAGAGAAGACGAAAATAGTCAATTTGAAGGAGGCATATATTTCCATTTTTGTTTAATCTGGAAGGATTTTAACCTAATTTTGCCGGTTTATGAGCATATTAGTCCAGTTTTCCATATTGCCACGCCAACAAGAAGATGAATCTCTCATTTTTGAATTGGCTCTTGAAAAAGCAAAACTCCGTAAAGCAGATATAATAGACTGGCGCATCAGAAAAAGATCTATAGACGCACGTCACGAACCGGTAAAGCTATTACTTCAAATTGAGCTTTGGAAAATCGGTGAAAAACAGGTGAAAATCGCTCCTTTTGTACCTAAAAATGTCGCTTCCGCGAAAGAAATTGCGATCATAGGCGCCGGTCCTGCGGGATTATATGCGGCACTTAGAGCAATAGAAGGTGGACTCAAACCTATTATTTTTGAAAGAGGAAAAGATGTAAGAGCACGCCGAAGGGATCTGGCAAAAATCAATAAAGAACAAACTGTAAATCCGGAATCTAATTATTGTTTTGGCGAGGGCGGAGCAGGAACTTATTCTGACGGGAAACTTTACACCCGCTCTAAAAAACGCGGTAATGTGCTTAAAGCGATTGAATGGTTCGTTCATTTTGGCGCAGATCCTGACATTCTGGTAGATGCTCATCCACATATCGGTACAAATAAGTTACCCAAGATTATTACCACGATGCGTGAAGCTATTATCGAAGCTGGTGGCGAAGTACATTTTGATTCAAAATTAACTGATCTTCAGATTGAAAATAATGAGATAAAAGCGATTCAAATAAATGAAGAGAATTGGCTTTCTTTTGATGAGGTTATTTTGGCAACAGGTCATTCAGCACGAGATATCTTTTATCTTCTCTATGATAAAGGAATTAAAATAGAGGCTAAGGCTTTTGCTCTAGGCGTGCGTATAGAGCATCAGCAGGAGTTGATTGATTCTATTCAGTATTACGGTGATAATGACAATCCTTATTTGCCACCGGCTTCTTACAGTCTTGTAGAGCAGGTAGATGGCTTGGGGGTTTATTCTTTTTGCATGTGTCCGGGTGGAATTATTGCTCCCTGCGCCACTAATCAGGAAGAGGTGGTTACTAACGGCTGGAGCCCAAGTAAACGGAATAATCCCTATTCAAATTCAGGAATAGTGGTGAGTATAGAACCTTCCGATTTACCTAACTTTTCACCCGATAATCCCTTTGTTTGTCTCGATTTTCAGAAAGAAGTTGAAAGAGCTTGTTGGGAGGCTGCCGGTAAAACGCAGCGTGTTCCGGCACAACGCATGATTGATTTTGTTGAAAAAAGAGTTTCTAATGATTTTCCAAAAACTTCATATCAGCCGGGCATTGTTGCTGTAGAATTAAATGAAGTTCTTCCTGATCTTATTGCGAAACGTTTACGTAAAGCCTTTAGAGCTTTTGGTAAAAAAATGAAAGGATATTATACTAACGAAGCGGTTTTACACGCACCCGAAAGTAGAACATCCTCTCCTGTTTCTATTCCACGTGATCCGGTTTCCCTAGAGCACATTCAAGTTAAAGGGTTATATCCTTGTGGTGAAGGTGCCGGTTATGCCGGTGGAATTATTTCTGCAGCTATCGACGGTATTAACTGCGTCGACGCTATCCTGAAAAAAGTTAATACTGAAACGAATTAGCTAATTTTTGCTAGTTCTTTATTAATAAATTCAATTTCGTCCCCAGACAATTTAATATCTGCTGCATGCGCATTAGGCACTGACTGACTTTCGTCACGAGCACCTGCTAAAGCGATTGTAATTCCGGGACGTTCAATCGTCCATTTTAGAACAAGCTGAGCCAAACTCACATTTTTCTCATCGGCTATTGGCTTAATTTTGTCAAGAAAGCCATTAGTCTTTTTGATACTTTCGTCAGTAAAATATTTATTGCTGGCACGGTGATCACCTTCTGCAAATTCATGCCCCGGCTTTATTTTTCCTGTGAGCAGACCACGTTCCATGGGGCTGTACGCTAAAATTGATTTATTATTTTCAATACAGTAGGGCACAACTTCATCTTCAACAGCTCTATTTACCATACTGAATGGAATTTGGTTTGATGCTAAATTCACGTATTTTTCAGCTTCTTTCATTTGCTCTACATTGTAGTTACACACTCCGGCATAACGTACTTTTCCCTGCTCAATAAGTTTTGCGACAGCTTCAAAAGTTTCCTCAATAGGCGTAGTAGTATCTGGCCAGTGTATTTGATAGAGATCAATATAATCTGTACCCAGGCGTTTTAAACTGTTCTCAACCTCCTTTATCACACTTTCTTTACCAGCGTATCTGTACAAATCGATTTCTTTACCGCTATTATCTTTGCTATGGAAGGCAAAATCACCTTTTTGAACATCCCAGCGCATTCCAAATTTGGTAAGTATTTGCACTTTATCCCGCGAATAACCTTTAATCGCTTCGCCTACAATTTCTTCACTTGTGCCCATGCCGTACACGGGCGCTGTATCTATAGAAGTCACACCTTCATCATAAGCGGCTTGTATAGCTCGTATAGCATCTTTACGCTCTGTGCCGCCCCACATCCATCCTCCGGCAGCCCAAGCGCCAAAAGTGATTGCAGAAACATTTAAATCTGTTGTTCCTAATTTTCTATATTCCATTATTCCTTTTCATTTTAAAATTCTACTTCGTTCCGGCTCGTACAGTTTCAACTTCTTCAGGCGTAATTGGTTCAGCTTTATTGCCAAAACTATTACGAATGTAAGAGGTCACATTAGCGATATCCTCATTACTTAAAGAAGCAAAAGGAGGCATCGCATTCGCGAAAGTTGATCCTTTTACAACTAGGCCTTTATTAGAACCATTAAGTACAATACTTATAAGCTGGTTTTTCTCGCCCAGAACGTATTTTGTATCCTTTAATGGCGGATTTAAGCCCGGTACACCGCTACCTGTTGATTGATGGCAAACCAAACAGTTCTGAGTATAAACAGTTTTGCCTGCTTCCATAAATGCAGGAACTTCCTGTTGAGATTCGTCAGTTTTTGCTGAAGCTGAAGCTGAAGTCTCTTGAACTTTTATGTCAGATTCAGTTTCTGTACTTTTCTTTTTTTCACTGTTACAGCTAACAAGGAGCAAAAACATTAAGCCAATTAATGGATGGGATAAGAGTCTGATTTTCATAATCGCAAGTCTACTTTTTGTTATAAACTATGCGATAAATTGTTCCGCCGGCATCATCAGAAACGTATAGCGAACCATCTGGACCTTGAGCAAGACCAGTAGGTCTGTGAGCTGCATCGCCTGGAGATTCTACTGTTTCCATACCTGCAAATCCGTTAGCAAAAATCTCATACTCGCCACTTGGTTTTCCATTTTCAAAAGGAACAAAAGCTACCATATAACCTTCTTGTGGTTCGGGAGCTCGGTTCCATGAACCGTGAAATGCTATAAAAGCACCATTTTTGTATCGCTCAGGAAACATATCACCTGTGTAAAATAATAAAGCATTAGGTGCCATGTGACCAGGGAATGCTGCTACCGGATCATTTGCATTCTCACCACCTGTTTTCACGCCATCGCCACCATATTCCGGAGCGACAATTTTCTCTTCTTTTTGTTGGTCATAGTAAATATATGGCCAGCCGGCATCATCACCTTCATTAAGCATATACATGGTTTCTGCAGGAAGAACGGCTGAAGTTTTCTCATCATATAAATCTGGGAAAAGTGTGTGCAATTGGTCACGACCATGTTGCATTACAAAAAGTTTGTCATTTTGAGTATTCCAGTCAAGACCTACAACATTTCTAAGTCCGGTAGCATAACGCGTACCATCACCATAGGTCTGCTTTAAACGGTCTGCATTAAATTTCCAGATTCCGCCCGCAGAATCTAAAATTGTACAAGGCTGCATCCCAGGTGAACCCGGTGTTCTGCTTTCTACCTGGCATGCATTAGAATAAGCACCAATATTCACATAAATATTGCCCGCCCCATCAAGTGTTATTGATTTAGAAGCATGTTGTCTGCGATTGATAAGACCAGTTACAATTGTATCCGGACTATCAGGATTGGTGACCTTTTGATCTGAATCAAGCTTATAGCGAAATATCTCCTGATCTGAAGATGCATAGAGATTATCGTTAGTAAGATAAATACCTGTACCTCCATAATCTGCAAATGTGCTAGTTGAATCTGCTACGCCATCGCCATCTGTATCCTGTAGATAAACGATTCCTTTACCATCTTTTAACTGGTTTAATTTCACATAAATTCCACCGTCTTTAGTAACAGCAATATGTCTTGCTGCACCTAGGGAATCTGCGACTTTAATGACACCAAAACCTTCCGGCACGGTGAGATCTGCATTGTTAGAACTTATTGCAAGGTTAGATTCTGCCTCTGAATTTTCAGTTTTATCTGAAGCATCATTTTTACAAGCTGTTAATGTCACTAAGGACAAACAGGTTATATAAATGAAATTTTTAGTTGAAAATAGATATTTGGTCATGTTTTATTATAGTTAGTTATTGATGATTTTTAATTTATGCGTTTGTCCATGATTCTGGCATTTCCTTACCAGAAAAAGGATCAGTTTCCGGGATTGGTAAAGCGGCTATATTTTTATCTGTAGCAGGTCTTTCACCAGCCAGACCTTTATTAATATCCCAGCTTCGACCATTTGGGTAAGCACCTTCAATTCCTAAATTAGAACCTCCCAGGTTTTTATGTCCCACACCTGCCGGAATTATAATAATATCTCCTGCCTCTATGTTTACTTTTTCGCCTTGCTCACCACCTAAATGAACTAAAGCTTTACCGGAATAAACCCCTAGAACTTCATGTGAAGTGCTGTGATAATGGTGAAAGTCATAAATCCCATTTCGCCAGGAATTCGTCCAGTTATTAGATGCAAATGTGTCTTCAAGCCATTTCGCGCCGGCGATATTTCGCTCAGAAAAGGCGTTTTTATAGACTAAAAGGGGATATTTACTATTAGGTATCTTACCGTCATCTTTAAAATGAAACTGTTTGATTTCCATTTGTTTCGCATTAGTAAACTTTGGCAAAGCCAAAAATATGCCAGCCAAACCAAAAGTTGATAGAAATTTTTTACGATTCATCATGGTGAATCTTTTATTGCCTCTTAAACAGGTTCAAGTTAGTGAAATCTATAAACCCAAACCTGCTGAAAGTTGTTAAGCAATTGATAAAATCTATTCTTCTAAAGCAGGCGCAGCAGTACTTTCTGAAACTTTCCAGCCTGTACCGTACATCCACTTCGTCATTTTAGTAAGCTTGGTAATATCTATACCTTCGGGTTCATCACGTGGAGTATGATAATCTGGGTGTAACAAAGTAGTGAACATAAGTGAGGGAATTCCCCATTGTGCATACGGTAAATGATCGCTGCGGAAGTACCAGTGCTCAGGATGTACTTCTGCATCCCATGAAGTATCTACCTTAAAATGGGTAAGTTCATCATTTGCGCTCATCGCCATATCTACCAGTTGTTGAGAATTACGATGCGGTGCGATAGAACCTAGCAAGGCGGCAGAATCAGGATCATTTCTGCCTATCATGTCACCATTGAGAACAGCAACTATTGCTTCTTTTTTTACCACAGGATGTCTTACAAAATAGCGAGAACCTAAAAGGCCACGTTCTTCAGCGCCGTGCCAAACAAAAAGCGCACTTCGTTTACCGGGATTTGCTTTCCATGCTCTTCCTATTGCCAGTAAAGCGACAGAAACCGTTGCATTATCATCTGCGCCATTCCAGATAGAATCGCCCTCTTTATCAGGAACGCCCACGCCGTCATGATCGTGATGCCCGCTAAAAAGCACATATTCATTTTTAAGCTCAGAATCTGTACCGGGAACTTTTGCAATCACATTTTCTGAAGGATAATCAAAAATATTCACACCCAACTGAAGCGAAATTTGAGCATCACTTTTCATCAGCTCGTCTTTAAATTTGGAGCTCACCAAAACTACAGGAGCTGCTTTTGTATTTGGAGCATCCATTCCTTCTATTAAATATTTACCTTCTTCAAAACCGTGACCAAAGAATCCTATTTGCGACTGTGCGGTTGAATCTGCAACGAGAATAACTGCTGCAGCGCCTTGCTTTATGAGTTGGCCTGCCTGCTGGCGTATTGCAGATAATGCATATCTGTAAACCCAAAGACTCATGCCTTCGGCGGGAAGTGTAGAAGGAGGCATTAAATCCATCGCTATTACTTTCCCCGAAAGGGATTTTGTGGTGTCTGCGAGCGATTTTTGCCAGGTTACAGCCGATTTTACAGAAGCCTCCACAGGAGAAGTTACCCAGGCTTCTTTCCACATTTCAAGGTTTTTTCCGTTAAGTGAAATTGTGCTTTCTGCTGAAACTGTAGTTCTTTTTAAATTGAAAAACTGAAAGTAAGTCCCATCATCTCCTGCAGGTTCAAGTCCTGCTTCCTGAGCTTGTTGAGCGACCCACGCCGCAGCACGAAATTCATCTAAAGTACCTGCACGGCGACCGCGCATAGAGTCGCTGGCCATTTCAAAAAGGTCTTTTTTCAATTCAGCTTCTTTGATTGCCGAAAGTGCAGGTGGTTCTTTTGTTTGAGCGATAGATCTTTCGGTATGTAGAGATATCGAAAGTAAAAATGTGATAGAAAGTAGTTTTAATAAACTAATAGTAAAGTTTTTTGTCATTAGTAGTAGTGGTTAATTTCGTAAATTTTAAATGTTGGTATTTTAAAATTAGAACAATAAAAAAGAAATAATCTTTCTATTTTCATAAAATGGAGAAGCATCAAATAAATTAAGCAAATGATAATTTGAAGCTTTTAAATAAACAATTTGCTAACGGGAATAAACTTATTTTTTTAAATCGTTAACAACGTTTATCTTGCTTTGATCATTTACCCAAATCGATGACAGAACAAGACACTAAAGCCAATACCGGCAAAGCACCAAACAAAGTTATCACGGCATTAAAATCGAGTGCGATTTTTAGTATAATTTGGCTGATTTTCATGCTTTTTTACCGGGTTGTAGAGTTGATTTTCTATGGCTACAGTCATGCTTTGCCACAGGGAGCTTTTAAATTGCTAACGATAAGCTGGTTTATAGATCTGCAATTTTGGTTAAAATGCCTGCTTCCTTTTACAATTGTCTTTGTTTTAATTTTTCTTTTGTCTAAAGGCGCTGCCCGAATTATCGCTTCAGTATTTGTAATTCTGTATTTCTGTATAAATCTGCTTTTAATAAATTATTTTAATGAGTCTCTGGTCACATTAGGGGCAGACCTTTTTGGGTATTCTTATGCAGATATTTCGCAAACAGTGGGAGCTTCGGGAAGTGTGAGTTTTCTTTCAGTTTTACTATTTTTTATTTTAATCGCACCTCTGGTAGTTGCCCAGATTTTTGTGCCCAAAAGACTGAAAATGAACCGATATTTGGCGATTTTTTTACCAGTTATTTCTTTGATTCTAATCAGTTTTAATTTTGGTGATTCTAATAATTCTGGTCTTGATTCAGATTTTGCAGCTAATATCGTTACTAATAAATCAGAGTTTTTCTACACCGCCGTAGATGATTATTTCTTCAAACCAGAATATGAAGTTGATATCTATGCAGACAGTTATCTGGCAGATATTGACGCGGGTGAAAGCTTCATTTATGTAGATAAAGCTTATCCCTTTTTGCGTCATGCAGATACAGTAGATGTGCTTTCTCCTTTTTTTCAACCTCAAGAAAAAGCGCCCAATATTGTTATTATTCTGGTTGAAGGTTTGGGCAGAGCTTTTACTAATAAAGATGCATATCTGGGTAGTTTTACACCGTTTCTTGATTCTCTTTCTACCAAGAGTCTGTATTGGAAAAACTTCTTAAGTGACGGTGGGCGTACGTTTGCTGTGTTGCCATCTTTAATGGGGTCACTGCCCTTTGGCAAAAATGGTTACCTCGCGATGGGAGATAATATGCCTGATCAATTATCACTTTATAATTTACTTAAAAAGAATGGCTACAATACGTCGTTCTATTATGGCGGCGATTCTGGGTTTGATAATATGAAATTATATCTTAAAAAAAATAATGTTGACGAAATTAATGATGAAGGAACTTTCCCTGCGAAGTATGAGAAATTACCCGAACATAATGGTTTTACCTGGGGTTATGGAGATAAAGAAGTTTTTGATTACTATTTTGAAAAAAGAAACTTAGATAAAAGTGTTAATCCTTATCTAAGTGTGATTCTCACGGTAGCAACGCACAGTCCATTTTTAATTAAGGAAGAGGATAAATACAATAAAAAATTTGAAGAACGCTTAAGCGAAATAAATCTGAGCACGGCTGAAAAAGCTGAACGTGAGAATTATAAAAAGCAATACAGCACTATTCTCTATGCAGATGATGCGTTGAAGGATTTCTTTACGAAATACGAAAAGAGACCAGACTTTGAGAACACTATTTTTGTGATAACGGGAGATCACCGCATTCCTGAGATCCCATTAAGTACAAAAATAGATCGCTACCATGTACCTTTAATTATCTACTCGCCTTTGCTTAAACGCACTAAAGAGATGGCTGCAATTTCTAGTCACTTTGACGTCACGCCCAGCCTTATAAATTATCTAAAATCTAACTTTTTAATAAAGACACCAGAATTAGAAAGCTGGATGGGAGAGGGGCTTGATACTACAAAAACCTTCCAGAATATAAACAAAATCCCCCTTATGCAGACAAAAACCAGCCTGATAGATTTTGTTATGGGTGAGTATCATCTCAATGCTGATAATCTGTTTAGATTAGATGAAAATATGAACGAAACCCCAATAGGTGATAAAGCCAAAAAGGAGCAGTTAATTAGTGCTTTTAATGCTTATAAGCTGAAAAATAATGAGATTACAAATGGATCTAAAATTATCCCTGATTCTCTCTATTCACATTATGGTAGTAGCAAATAAATTACTTTTTTGCTGCGTAATTTTCTAAAATAGTACTCAGCAGGGGTTTATAAAATTTCCAGAAAAAACTGCCCCGTTCTAAAGGTTGACGGTCATCATAGAAAAAGCTTTTAAAGGCCGAAATACCTTTAAAATACGAACTTTTAAAATTCACCGGATTATCACTAAAATCGCCCGAAAAGTAGTAAAAATCGTAGTCGGTACCGGTGTGACTTGTTATCGCAGGGAAGGTGAAAGGTATGTTGTATTGAGCTAATAAAGCTTTGCCCTTTTCATTAACAGCAATGTCAAAAGAAGCTTCTACACTGTTAACCGAAAGATCAGGTTGCATAACATCAAACCAAAAAGGGTATTTAACTGATTCTGGTAGCGAAAGTTCTTTTTGTGCTTGTGGAGTGCTTTTAATAAATGGCATGGCGCGGTTAAGAGCAGATCCTTCTTCAAGAACTACTATTTGTTTATCTCTTCCAATAAAAATAATTCCAGCGTTTTTAAAATTCCATGAAGTGCCGCTTGTCTTTGTATAGCCGTCGATCATCCATTGTGGGATATCGCTGTTCTTTTCTATGTCAAGATTGTTAAAATAACGACCCGTCCAGCCTGTCCATTTAAGGCTGAAAAGCTTTTCAAATTCATGTCTGTTTTCAGTAAATGTAGGAGAGCCAATAGTATTAAATTCGGCCAGAATTAATTTCTTTTCCTGCTTCATAAGTTTAAGATACTCGATATCATTTTGGCTCAGACCGCCATAAAGCATTCCGGGTTTACCGGCGCCAGATTCTTCTTTATACCAGTCACTGTTATAAACTCCGTAAGTATCTGTAAAATAGACTACATCAGTATCTGTGCTCAATTGTTTTAGTTGATGTGATGAATACCGCTCCAGACCTTTAACCTTATATTTTTCATCCTCGAGCGGAAAAAAGCCAAAATAATCGTGCTTAGCGTCGTATGATTTTTGGGAAGTTTTGGTCAATTGTTCATTGTTAAGCACCCAATTGACAGAAAGATGTTTCTCTCTATTCTGGGTCATAACAGATTTATCGATGATTGCGACAACTAGTTTTTGCTTTGGTGTAAATAACCATGTAGTCCACATGCCCAAAGGTATAAGCACAATCGCAGCGATTAACACGATAAAAATCTTTTTGGCCATAATTCTAAAAGCGTTTAGAATATCCCAGTCCTAGGGTAATCTGGTTGCCATGTGTGTTTCTTGCATATTCCTGATTATCTAACGATGCCTGTATAGAGATTACATTAGTATCGCTAAAAGTTGTTTGGTAACCCAAAGCGATATTGTTTGATTTTAGCTTGTAGATATTATTAGAATCATAAAGAACATTAGCAGTACTGTCATCTGGCGAAATACCTGTACCTATTTTAAAACTTATATAGTCATCTGCTCCGCCCAGATAATACCTGATATTTAATGAGTAAGATTGCGATACAGAACTGTTAGACGGTGTGAGATAGGTTCTAAGGTTAAACCAGTAATTTTTGTAGTATTTACCCACACCTATAGTATAAATCCAGGTCTGGTCGCTAAAAGCAAGCATCCTGAAACCTGCATCTGCTTCAAAAGCTGCCGGTAAGTTAGCATAAAGTGAAAAACCTGCCCGGTAATGCGGAAAAATGCCATCTTTATTTGAAATTCCGCCGCTTACATAAGTATAGAATAAATCTGAAATTCGCGGATACATATCGATTTCAAATTGCGTTCCGTTAGTTTGAAACCTGTTTGCATAGTTGAAGCGAGCTGTAACTGAACCCAATTTTGTCTGTCTGCCATAGCTCAAACTTCCCAGATGCCAGGCATCATCAAAACGTTTATCAAAATACACATAATCGTAAGATGCACTAATTGAGTTTTTAGCCGAAACTGTTTGTATGGTCTGACTTAGCTCTCGGGCAGCAGTAATTTTAGGATTGATTTTTAGAAGAGTATTTATAGTCTCACTTGCCGCGCTATACTCCTCAAGATCTTTTAAAATTTTCGCTTTAAGCAATAATAAATCTTCAGATTTTGGGTGTATTTCAATTCCGGCATTTACAATTTCTAAAGCTCTGGGCGAGTCATTATTCCAGTATTCCAGATTAGCATATGCTAAAGACGCATCTTCATGTCCCGCTTCTTTTCGCAGAACCTCATTAAAAACCATTCTGGCTTGAGAAAGACTGTCTGTAAATGTGTACAGCCTACCCAGAAATACACTTACCTCAAGATAATCGGGACTTTTAGCCAGAGCCATTTTAGTGAGTCTAATAGCTTCAGGATAATTATCTTCTTTAAATGCGGTATTTCTTGCTTTAGTATATAAATCATCTGTACCAAGATTTTCCTGCGCAAAACCTGAGGCACACAAAAACAAGCCAAGTATAACAAAAAATAAGAGTCTGGGTGGTGTTTTTAAAAGATTCTTAAATACTGCGATATTCATTAGATTACTGAAATTAGGTTATGCTTATTGAGTTTTTATTTCTGGGTTTGTCAATCCTGTACGTACCATTTTACCCCAGGTTTTTTTACCACGTATGAGATCTATATTTCCCATTATCGCGGCCCACATAACAAATGGATGGTAGAGTAGGGGCTCTAGCAAGGCAGTTCTCACCAGCTGAAACATATATGCAGGTTTTGTATACTGCTGAAATGAAAATTCTTCAAAAAAGAGGGCGGTTATAGAGAACAAAAGAGAAAAACTATAAACGACTGCAAAAAAAACAGCGAAAACGATCCAGTCTACTTGTCCAAATAACAGCAGAAAGAAAAAATATAACAAACCGCAAAACTCAATTATGGGTGCTAACCATTCAAAAAACAGCCAATATGGGGTACTTATCAGCCCCAAGACCTTAAATTTTGGATTAAAAAGCATTTTTCTATGTTCCCACAAAGTCTCAACCGTGCCTCTCGTCCAGCGGTTGCGCTGCCGGTGCAGTATATTCCATTGTTGAGGTACTTCTGTCCAGCATAAAGGATCTGGCACAAAACCTACGCTATATTCTACATTTTTCTCTCGCATCATTCTACGCATGCGCACGAGAAGTTCCATATCTTCACCTACGGTCTCTGGATTGTAGCCACCTGCTTCAATAACCACCTTTTTATCAAACATGCCAAAGGCTCCTGAAATAAGAAGTAAACCATCAACACGAGACCATGCCATACGGCCCATTAAAAATGCCCTAAAATATTCTAGTATCTGTGCTCTTGCTAAAAAAGTGTCTGGGAGTTTTACTTCTATTATGCGCCCATCTTCAATAATACAGGAATTTGCAACTCTTATAATTCCGCCAGAGGCAATAACTTTTTTCTCGTTTTTAAGAAACGGCTTGATAAGTTTGAGTAAAGCATCACGCTCAAGAATGCAGTCTACATCTATGCAACAAATCATCTCATGATTACAGATGTTAATGCCGGTGTTAAGCGCGTCTGCTTTTCCGCCGTTTTCTTTGTCAATTACTTTAAGAGATTTATAAGCTTTGTTTTTTGAAATATAGATTCCACGTACTTCTTTTGTGGGGATGTCATTGTAGTGCAATAACTCATCAGGCACCATATCAAATGTTTCTATCAGTCGGTTTAATGTGCCGTCTTTACTGCCATCATTAATAATAACTATTTCGTAAGAAGGATAATTAAGTGTAAGCAGCGATTTTACATTTTCGATCACATTAGCCTCTTCATTATAAGCCGGTGCTAGTATAGAAACCATAGGTAAATTTGATGATTGCAGCAGTGCAATTTCATCTTGAAAATTATGTCGCCTTTTGTAATCTCTTAATTCTATTAAAGAAAAAACCGCAGAAAATACGTAGCCTGTACAGATTATCAAACCGTAGGCAAGAAAGATCCAGCTGGCAATCTCAGTGATTTGATAAAAGTTAATTTCCAATTTTGATAGTATTTTTGTTGTTGTATTTTATAAAGATCCTATAAACTCTGTAAAAGAGGAGGAGTAAAAGAAGACTTGTCTAGTCCTACTTTTTTACTGAAAATTTTATGCTTGAGCTCTGGTTTAAAATGGCATGCCACCCTGTGATATTCAATTTTTATATTCCATTTTTCTTTATTCATACTGTTACTAAGGATTTTTAAATCTTCGTAAGAGCCTATGCTTTTGATAACTTTTAAAATCTCACTTTTAACAGCGATACTTTCTTTATCAAAACGGGAAATTAGGATAGGGATTAAGCTAATATCTTCCATCCTGCAAAGACTATTTATAGCTTCAAGTTTTACTTCTTCTTTTTCATGCGCTATAAAAGGCATGAGTTTATCGATATTTTCAAACTGGTTAAATTCTGCAATCATTCTAATGCAAAAACTCACAACGCTGTCAAGGTTATGATTAAGCCATTTTGAAAAATCTGGCACGACAATGTTTTCGGCATATTTTAAACCGTTTTCAATATAAATTTGCTGCCATCTGGTTAATGGTCTTTTTATTTTATCTAAAAAACCTAAAGGATTATTTACTGAAAGCTTTAAGAAGTATAACAATGCTTGTTGCCGCACTTCACCTTTTTTATCATTAAGTAAAGGCTCTACAATCTTTGTTGGGACCTCAACCGAAAGTTGCGAGAACACAAATAAGGCTCTGGCTTTTTTATGCCAGTTTCTATTCTTTAAATCTCTTAAGACTAGCTGATAGAGATTTAAATTTATGAATAGTTCTTTTATGGCAAGGGTTGATTCTCCTTTAAGATTTTCATTAAACATCAATATTTGCTTAATGGCCATCTTACGATCAAAATCGGTTTTTAAATGTTTTTGATTAATTTTTTCAGTTTGAGCTTTCTTGTCAAAATCTTCATCAAATAAATAAGAATTTACAAATTCTATGAGAATAGTGTCTAGAAATTTCTTTCTGCGCGCGCGCACATTTTTATGTAATCGTAAATACAACATAAAACCTACCATCGCTAAAGTGATGAACAAAAAGCACAGACTAAGGATAAAATTCAGCCTTAAAATCCAGGGAGCTTGTTCAAAAAAATTATGGTAAAAGTTCATTGTATTGCAATTTGTTTATGCTCTTGGTCTAATTTATCAGGTGCTTTTGCGTAGCAAACCGTTTAATTTTTATACTATCCTACTTTTCCCAAAGTGCGTTTTACACGTAGTGAAAGTTCATTAGGGCTAAAAGGTTTAGTTATAAAATCATCTACTCCCATATTAAATGCGTCTGTTATTATATCTTCCTGTGTACTCGTTGAAAGCACTATAATGGGCATGTCTGGCGATTTTTCTTTTATAAATTCTATAAGTTGTGAGCCAGAGATAAAGGGGAGCATTAAATCTGTAAGAATAAGATCAAAACTCTCATTTGATAATTTATCCATAGCATTTCTTCCGTCTTCAGCGATAATCACTTCATAGCCATCTTTCTTGAGTTTAAATTCAAGTGATTTAACAACCATGGGATTATCTTCTATTATAAGTATCCTTTTCATATTTCATTCAGTTTTGGAAAATCACGATTAAGTTGTGTTCTAATGTGCGAGAATTCTGCATTTAATTCACTCACCCGTTGTGGAACTTCATCTTCTATAATATCATAAACTAATATGTTACACAGATTTTTTCCTATTTTACTCTCAATCATTTCAAAAGAAGGCTTGATGTTATGGGCAATCTCACCAATAAGCTTATAATCATTAGTTTTTAACAAGTTTGTTATCTCGGCAAGTTTTTGCTCAACCGAACGTGTGAAAATCTGTAGTGAACTAATTATAAAAGTTTCATCACCGTCAGATAATTGATTGAGATAATTAAGAGAATACGATTTCTCAACTTCAGCAATCTGTGGCTTATTTATAAAATCTTCAATTAAATCTAATTTCTCAAGTGAAAAAGGTTTCTCTATCAATATTGAATTGTTTCGATTTTGAAAGTTTTCACTGAAACCACTGTGTATTATTGCGACCGGCGGTTCAATATTTAATTCTTGTTTAAGGTAATCGCAGGTTTGAAAAGCATCTAAAGGCGTGGCGTCATTTTCTATAACAAGTAGATAGGGAGTTCCATTTTTTTTGATATACTGAATAGCATTTATACTGCTTTCACAATCAATTAGGTTCCACTTTTTAACTCGCGCTAATTGCTTAAAGTGATCCTTACTTTTTGAATCACTATTAATGGTAAGAATAATTTTGCCTTTGATAGACTGATCTAGTATATTACTCATTAGGTGTCTGATTTTTGATCATATTTACCTGATTTTTAATATGATTAGGCATATTTTCTAGTTTTATAATTATTTACGTAAAATCTGGCAAATAGGTTATTCTGCATTACTCATGACGAGATATTTTATTATAATCTCTCTTATTGTAGCTAGAATTACGGGCTTTGTTATGTAGTCATTCATACCAAATTCAAGGCAGCGTTCACGCTCTCCTTTTAATGTTCTTGCTGTTAGGGCAATTATAGGAACATTAGTGCCATCTTTTTCATAAGCCCTTATTTCTTCAGTTGCTTCAAAACCGCTAAGAATAGGCATTTGTATATCCATAAAAATAAGATCTACCGGAGTTGATTTGTACAACTTAACAGCTTCCTCACCATCATTTGCTTCTATTATATTTGCTAACGGAAGTATTTTTGTGATAATAGTATTTGTAAGGAATTTATTTACAGGATTGTCCTCTGCCACCAGAATATTAAAACTCAAAGAAGACAAATCAATTTGTGGTAAAAGCGTTTTTTGCTTTTTAGCTATAGGATCAGATTTACTAATACTAGATATTAATTCATTTAATTTATTGATTTGAATAGGTTTAACAACGCTAAACTGAACGTCAAGTTCTGAGCATCCCTGATTTATTAACTCATCTTCACCAGAGCTGTGAAGCAAAATAACTGGTAATTCTTCATGATCTATTTGTAATTTTTTTCTTATATGCTTTATTAACTCTATACCGTTTATATAAGGCATATGGTAATCTATAATCGCGAGATCATAATTGTTATTTTCCTCCAGATGCTCGATAGCGTCTATACCGTTAGAAAAAAGTGTTGTTTTAATCTGTTCTACGGCAAGCATTTCTTTTAAAATTGTCCTGTTGTTCTCGTTATCATCTACAACAAGAACATTTTTTACATTTCTTTTGTTATTATTTAAGGAAGTTATAAGTTTTTCACTTTTAAATTTTACCCGAAAAGAGAAAGTAGTTCCCTTACCATAATCGCTTTGTACTTCAAGCCTGCTTCCCATAAGCTCTAGCAGCTTATTACTAATTGTAACGCCTAATCCCGTACCTCCATATTTTCGGGTTGTAGAACCATCTTCCTGGTCAAAGGCAAGAAATATTTTTTTAATGTTATGAGCAGCAATGCCAATACCTGTATCTCGTATCGAAAATTTATAAAGTACCTCAACCTCTTCATCAAGGCACTCTATAGTTTCAATCTTTAATTCTATTTCTCCTTTCTCAGTAAATTTGACAGCATTGCCCAGCAGATTAGTCAATATTTGACGCAATCTTACAGAATCTGCGTATATAAATCTTTTACCAGAAGAGGGAATATTTAAAAGGATCTCAAGACCTTTTTTGTGGGCTTGATGTTTAATAATATCTATAGTTTGCTCACACAGTTCTGTCAGATCTGTTTTTTCTTCATTTAATTCAAGTTTTCCGGCTTCAATTTTTGAGAAGTCAAGTATGTCATTAAGTAGATCAAGTAATGAATTTGCCGAATTGTAAACGGTGCGCATATACTTTTCCTGACTTGAGGAGAGCTCAGTTTTCATCAATAAATCTGTAAAACCTATTACACCATTTAAAGGCGTTCTGATCTCATGACTCATATTTGCCAGAAATTCTGACTTTGATTTATTAGCCGCTTCAGCCTTTAACTTTGAATTTATCAAAGAAGCTTCCATTGCTTTTAAATTAGTAATATCTGTGGCTACACCCAGATATCCATTTAATTTTCCTATATGATTAAAAGTAGCCGTTACTATTAACTGAACTGGAAAGCGTGATTTGTCCTTGCGTATATAAGTCCATTCCCTATCATCATAAAGACCTAAACTTGCTTTTTTAGTAAAAACGTCGTGTCCTGATACTTGATGGCCATACTCTGCCGTTAACTCCTTGCTTCTATTCTCCATTTCATGGTTATCATGAAATATTCCTGCTGGTAAACCGGTAACTTCGCTCGCTTTATAGCCCAAAAGATTTTCAGCACCTTTATTAAATTTTCTGATGATTCCATTTAAGTCTGTTTCTATAATAGAGACCTGCGTTGTTGCGTTAAGAATGGATTGAAGTTCATTAAGACTTGCCTTTAAAGCTCGCTGTGCTTTAATGCTTTCACTCATGTCTACGACCTGCCCAATTAATGACACTGTTTTACCATTTTCATCAATTATGGCAGATACGTTTAAAGAGCAATAGACTATTTTACCATTTTTGTGAATATATCTTTTTTCTATATTATAGGACTCGCGTGTATGTAATACGAGTTCCTTTAAAAGTGTGACGTCATTGTGTAAATCATCCTTATGCGTTATATCTTTAAAGTTTAGATTTAAAAGTTCTTCTTTACTATAGCCTATAATTTGAGAAAGATTTTTGTTAACCATTAACCAGTCTCCTGAGAGGTTGACTACGCCCATCCCATTAGGAGAGTTTTCAAAGACTTTTTTAAATCTGTGGGCATTGTCTAAGGCTACTTTTTCAAGTTCTTTTTTCTCTGTAATTTCTTCTACCTGTGTTATAATAAGATCGTCTATGTCGCCAGGGCTATAAACAATAGAAGTATTAATTGTGCACCATATTAATTCTCCTGATGCTTTAAAGCAACGCACCTCCATTTTATACCCATTTATTTCACCGTCGAGAAGTTTTTTTCGATTAATAGCTGCTGCTGCAAGATCTTCGGGATGAATGACATCATGAAAGGTGAGATTTAAAACTTTTTCTTGAGGGGTGTTTTCTAAGCCAAATATTTTTAAACTGGCTGGATTAACCATGAGTAATTTATTTGACGTATTTACAAGGATAATACCTATTGCAGAATAATTGAATATTTTTTCAAACCGCTCTCTGGTCATTAGGAACTCTGATTCCCTTTTTTTCTTTTCGGTAATATCCTGAAAGGCTCCATATACTCTTAAACATTTGCCGTTTCTAAATTCTGGTTTACCAAAAGATCTTACCCAAACCTCATTTCCCTTAGCTGTGAGAATTTTAAGCTCTGCATCAAATGACTCATTTTTTTCTACTGCACTAGTAAACAGTTTTGTAATAAGGTCTCTACTCCAGCCTTTCTTATAGAAATTAATACCTGTTTTAAGATCAGGCACAAAATCTTGATCAACTTCATGAATATTTTTAGTAACCCGTGTCCAGTTTAAACTTCCTGTTACAAAGTCTGCCTCCCAGCCACCTACTTTAGCAATTTCATTGGTTTGCTCAAAAACGTCATTAAGTTTATCAAGTTTATGAATTTTACTTATGAGTTTATCTTCTTCAAATTGTTTTACTTTTACTTTCTTAAATCTAAGCAGACAGGTGCTTGAATTTATATGGTCGTAGGTAAGAATTTTACCATCTACATGTAATTTGGTCTCACTATCGTTGAAGTCATCAAATGAAAGGGTAGTCTC
>JBALXG010000070.1:0-9670 GCA_036961055.1 Leeuwenhoekiella sp.
ATTTCTATCATAAACAAGAGGGGGCTAATCTACAACTTGACGCGGCCAGTCTTATTTTAGTTTTTAGTAATACATTGTCGATAAGATATAGAATGGATGAAAAGAAATTTGATGTTGATGGCACTTATAACGCGCGATATGAAATTATTAAGAAGCGTATAGATAAAGCTTTAGTAAAGGGTACAGATGAGCGTATCACACAAAAAGGTAAAATTGCAATCATCTATTCTCAGGATAGTGATGAGGAAGAGTACTTCCGTTATATTAAATATTTACAACGCAAATCCTATTTAGGTGAAAATGTAGAACATTTAGAACTGGAAGATGTACAGGGTGTAGTTGGCTTGAAAGCGTTAAGAGTTGAAGTCCTGTATTCATCATCTTCTGCACCTCGTAAGGTTTCAGATAGAACTATAACTTATGAAGATTTGATGCAGGTTTTGGATTAAATTAACCAAAATGCAACTATATAACTCAATACTGATACTATAATTCCAGTCATGAAAATAGTATATGTTTTTCTTAAAAGCATGTACTTTTTATTTAGTACAATTCCCAGTAAGTAGAGATCTTTGGTCAGCGCTTCATAAATTGAATCCTTATCATTAATAAGTTCGTTAATTGCCCATTGATATTGATCGTAAGGCATTTTATGAAAATTACCAAAGAATAAAATATTTACCTGCTTTTTCTTGACTTGTTCTCGAGTGAATTCACCTGTGGTAACATTAGGTCTTGTAGACATAATAGAAAGAACAATTGAGGCTACACTAAAGAGCACGAGAATAAGTGTAGGAATCATAAGGTGACGGTTGGTAGGAGCGTCAAGCTTTGGGATAACATTGGATAGAGCAAGCGATATAACAATTGCATTTACAGATAATAAAATGTTTGCTTTTGTATCTGCAATATCACTTAATTTTATGTGGTTTCTCAAAGTAGTTCTGTAAAGAGTCTGTACACCTCTGTCTGGACTCTCATCTTTGTATTTAGCTTTAAGTTTAGCTTTTACTTCTTCTTTTTTATATTTTTTCTTTTGTTTAATTCCCTTATTTAGAAGATCTATTAAATTTTTATCT
Organism: Leeuwenhoekiella sp.; assembly: GCA_036961055.1. GTDB lineage: Bacteria > Bacteroidota > Bacteroidia > Flavobacteriales > Flavobacteriaceae > Leeuwenhoekiella. Next base: position 1,080 of record JBALXG010000070.1, read on the forward strand.
TTTTGAGCTTTCCAATTTCTGGCAGCATAATCTGTGTAGAAATGATGTTTTTTAGTAAACATTTGAATGTTTTCCTCTCTCCATTGTTCTGGAGAGTATTCTGCTGTGTCAGTAAGTTTAAGTTCTTGCCTTAGAAACTCACTTGTTTCATCAAAGTATTCTTTAGCAAAATGAGATCCATCAGCATCATTAAGGATGCGCTCTAAATCTGTTTTTGGTTCGGTTTTCATTTTGGTAGAAAGAATTAGATCAACTACCAGTTTTATGGTCTCATCATCTGCTCCTTCGTTTTGTAAAAAAGATTTTGCAATATCAGCGCTTACATCTTCATGACCATCTCTTTGCTGCGTATAACCTACATCATGAAGCCAGGCTGCAAGTAATAAAGCTTCCTCCTGTTTAACACTAATTTGAGAATTTTCGATTATTTCTTTAGTACTTTTAACAACCCTTAAAGTGTGGTTGTAGTTGTGGTAGAGAAAGCTATTAGGCAACTTTTCTTTAAATAAATTAAGAACAAATTGATCAGCTTTTTCAACAATTTTAGATGCTATTTCTACCGTTTCTGACATAAATTAAAAGTATTCGTAAGGGAAAAGTACTAAAAAAAAACTCCAAATTATTTTTGATGACAAAAAATAACATACTTCTAACACTTCTCATTACTATTGGCTTTTTTCATTCCTGTGCTACGTATGATTCTCAATATAAAGATGATGTTGATCAAGGTGTTTATCCATCAAAAAAAGAAATAAATAAAACCTTTTATCTGGTGGGTGACGCAGGTAATGCGGTTCCAGATGGAAGTACAGAAGCTCTTTTGACTTTTGAAAACTACCTAAAAACCCAACCTAAAAATGATAATTATACCATCTTTTTAGGGGATAATATTTATCCTGACGGAATGCCTCCAGAGGATGCACCTGATCGTGGTATTGCAGAGCATCGTATAGATGCTCAATATAACGCTGTTAAAGAACATGAAGGTAAGGTTTTTTTTATTCCAGGTAATCACGAGTGGTATAATGGACATTCTGATGGAGTAAAAAGGCAAGAAGATTATATTGAAAAAATTTTTAATGATAATGAGATTTTCAGACCAGGAAATGGGTGCCCTCTTGAAAGTTATGATATTGATGAGAACGTTCATTTAATTTTTATAGATACACAGTGGTATCTTGAGGATTGGAACAAAGATCCTAAAATGAATGAAAATTGTGAGATTAAGACTAGAGAGAAATTTTTTATTGAATTAGAGGGAGACTTAAAAAAGAATCAGCATAAAACAATTGTTATAGCAATGCATCATCCTATGTATACAAATGGGGTGCATGGCGGCAAATTTGCATTAATCAAACACTTATATCCATCTCAAAGTAGCATTCCCTTCCCTATATTAGGATCATTAGTAACAGAAATTAGAACTCAGGGAGGTGTTTCTAAACAGGATCGTTTTAACGAGAAGTATAATGAACTTATGAAGCGTATAAAGGTTCTCGTAGGTGATTATGACAGGATAATTTTTGCATCAGGTCATGAGCACGCATTGCAATATATTGAAGATGATGGATTGAAGCAAATCGTGTCTGGTTCTGGTTCTAAACTGTCGAGTGTAGAATTGGGTGACAATGGACTCTTTACTTATGGAGGCGAGGGATTTGCAGTGGTTGATGTTTTTAAAGATGGCTCATCATGGGTAAGATATTATGGCTCTGATGGAGATTATAAACCAAAGCTTTTATTTCAAAAAGAATTATACGGTCCTAAAGTTTTTTATGATGCATCCGTATTTGGAACAAACTTTCCTAAAACGGTAAAGTCTTCAGTTTATGAAGCTAATGAAACAGAAAAATCAGAAATATTTAAATCTGCCTGGGGTGATCATTATAGAGAAATTTATGGGAAAGATGTAACGGCTCCTGTAGCATTACTCGATACTCTGTATGGAGGACTTGAAGTTGTAAGGCCCGGTGGCGGACACCAGACGGTTTCTTTACGGTTAAGGTCTAAAGATGGTCGTGAGTATAATATGCGAGCTCTACGTAAAAACGCGGTACAATTTATACAAACAGTTGTGTTAAAGGAAAATGAAGTAGAAGACGATTTGCGTAATACAGTACCAGAATCATTAATTCTTGATTTCTATACAGCCTCCCATCCATATGCTGCTTTTGCAATACCTAAATTAAGCGATGCTGTTCACGTTTTAAATACAACGCCTAAACTTTTTTATGTACCAAAACAGCCCGCTTTAAAAGAATATAATGAAGAATATGGAGATGAGCTGTATATGATCGTTCAGCGACCAACAGAAGAATTTGATGGTTCTATTTTTGAATACCCAGATGATATAGAAAGCACAGACGATATACTTAATAAGTTAAGAAGTGATGAAGAAAACGTAGTTGATGAGACGGCATACATTAGAGCTAGAATTTTTGATATGCTCATTGGCGATTGGGATAGACATAATGATCAATGGCGCTGGGCAGAATACAAAAATAAAAATGGCAAAGATGTGTATGTACCTATTCCTCGTGATCGAGATCAGGTATTTACAAATTTTGACGGTACTATCTTAAATATTGCCCGAACGCTCTTTGGCGCTGCCAAACAATTTCAGGTCTACGATGAGAATCTAAAAGATATAAAGTGGTTTAATAATGCCGGTATAAAATTAGATCGCGCATTAGCTCAGCAATCTGGTAAAAATGTCTGGTTAGAACAGGCTGATTATATACAGAAAAACATCACTAATGAAGTAATAGACAGCGCTTTTTTAGATTTGCCTCCTGAAGTTAGAACGGGAGAAACTATAGAAGAAATTAAAAAAAATCTAAAGGGTAGAAGAGATAATTTGGTAGATATAACTCAAAAATATTTTGATTATTTTTCAAAGTTACAAACGGTTACCGGAACAGATAAAGATGATTTCTTTGAAATTACAAGGGGTGATAATGAGACGACAATTAAGGTCTGGCGAATAAAAGACGGTAAAAAGGCAGATGAGATGCTGAATAGAACTTATAGCTCTAAAGAAACAAATCAGATCTGGGTTTTTGGTCTTGATGATGATGATGTTTTTGAGGTTAAGGGCTCTGGCAATAATCCTATTTTTGTGCGAATAATTGGAGGTCAGAATAATGATATATATCGCATTGAAAATGGTCGAAAAATAAAGATTTACGATCACCAGAGTTTGCCAAATACAATAGAAGAAAAAGGAGGAGCAAATTTTAGACTAACAGATAATTATGATTACAACACGTATGATTATCAAAAACAAATATTACGAACTAATGTAGTCACACCTGCCTTTGGTTATAACCCAGATGATGGTATAAGTTTAGGAGCGAGCGATATATATACGGTAAACGCATTTCAGCGCAACCCTTTTTCGCAGCAGCATCGCTTTAGAGTTGATTACTTTTTTGCAACACAGGGATTTGATATCAATTATGAGGGTGAATTTGCCGGTATAAAAAATACCTGGAATATGCTGGTGACAGGCCGTTATACTACGTCTAATTTTGCACAGAATTTCTTTGGTTTTGGGAACGAAACACCCAATTTTGATGATGATCTGGGACTAGATTATAATAGAGTGCGCTTAAGTCGTATAGAAGGAAGCGTGGGCCTGCTGAAAAATTCAGATTATGGGAGCACTTTTAAAGTAAGAGCGCTTTTTCAGGGAATTGATGTAGATGATAATGTAGACAGATTTATAAATGATAATGATATAATAGAGCAGGCAAGCCGTAAATTTTTCGGTACACTTGAAGCTAGTTTTGTTTATCATAGTGCAGATAATTATCTTAATCCTACGCGTGGAATGGATTTTAATCTTACCGGAGGATACACAAATAATCTTGCAGATAATAACGCTAGATTTGGCTATATTAATCCCAGCTTAGGTTTTTATAATGCAATTAGTAAAAATAGAAAGCTTGTTTTAAAAACATTGGGTCAGGCACAGTTTAGAATAGGTGACGATTATGAATTCTATCAGGCTGCGCAATTGGGGCAAAATACCGGGTTACGTGGTTATAGATTTGAGCGTTTTACAGGTAAAAATTTGCTTTCTGGTTCTGCTGATTTGAGATACGCATTTAATACTTTAAAAACATCATTTTTACCCCTTCAATTCGGTATATTCGGTGGTTATGACATAGGTAGAGTTTGGTTAGCAGAAAATGATTTTTCAGATAAGTGGCACGATTCTTATGGTTTAGGCTTTTGGGTTAATAGCGCAGATGCTTTGAGCGGAACTTGTAACTTTTTTACATCAGATGAAGGATTGAGAGTTTCATTTGGTTTTGGTTTTAACTTTTAAATATTTTCGCATAAGCGAAATCTAAATTATATGGATACATTAGATAAGGTTGATAAAATAGATTCAGTAGATCTTGAATACTTAAAGATCAGGGATTATGAAGAATTAAAAAATATTATGATTTCAGTTTATCCTAATATTCCTGATCCATATTGGGAAAAAAAGGATGTTCAGAAATTAATAAGTATTTTCCCAGAGGGGCAGGTTGTTGTTAAGGTTAATGGGGAGATTGCCGGTTGTGCTTTGTCTATAGTAGTGAACTATGAGAAATTCACAGATACGCATACATACATGCAAATTACAGGCAACGAAACTTTTAATACTCACACGCCTAAGGGAAATGTTTTATATGGAATAGATATTTTTATAAGACATGAATATCGTGGGATGCGCATAGGCAGGCGGCTTTATGATTACCGAAAAGAGCTTTGTGAAAATTTAAATCTAGAGCGTATTGTTTTTGGTGGCAGGCTTCCTAATTATCATCAGTACGCTGCAAAAATATCGCCTAAGGAATATATTGAGAAAGTGCGTAATCGAGAGATTAGCGATCCTGTGCTGGATTTTCAGTTAAGTAACGATTTTCATGTAAAACGTATTATAACAAATTATTTAGAAGGTGATAAAGCTTCTAAGGAGTATGCTGCATTGCTAGAATGGGATAATATTTATTATCAGAAACCTGCTAAGAAACCTATTGCTACCAAGACTGTTGTGCGACTTGGGCTTGTACAATGGCAAATGCGTACCTATAAAAACTTTGATGAACTTATAGAGCAGGCAGAATATTTTATAGATACAATTTCAGGTTATCGGTCAGATTTTGCTCTTTTTCCAGAGTTTTTCAATGCTCCTTTAATGGCAGCTTATAATCATCTTTCTGAGCCTGATGCCATACGCGAACTTGCAAAATATACAGAGCGTATACGCGATAAATTTTCAGAACTTTCTGTAAGTTATAATATAAATATTATTTCTGGGAGTATGCCTTATCTGGAAGATGGTAAGCTTTACAATGTAGGTTTTTTATGCAAACGTGATGGGACGATCGAAAAGTTTTACAAATTACACGTTACTCCAGATGAAGCTAAAGTATGGGGGATGACAGGAGGAGATGTAATTAAAACCTTTAATACAGATTGCGGTAAAATAGGAATTCTTATATGTTATGATGTTGAATTTCCTGAATTAAGCCGAATTCTTGCAGATCAGGGAATGGATATTTTGTTTGTACCATTTCTTACTGATACCCAAAATGGGTACAGCCGTGTTAGGCATTGCGCCCAGGCCAGAGCAATAGAAAACGAGTGTTATGTCGCTATTGCAGGTAGTGTAGGTAACATACCTAAAGTGCACAATATGGATATGCAGTTTGCACAAAGTATGGTCCTAACACCATGTGATTTTCAGTTTCCTACAAATGGAATAAAGGCTGAAGCTACTCCCAATGCGGAAATGATTCTAGTTGCAGATGTTGATGTAGACTTATTAAAAGAACTTAATCAATATGGTAGTGTACGCAATCTGGTTGATAGAAGAAAGGATATTTTTCAACTAAGGCAGCTTAAAAGAAAATAGAAAAAGAGTGATTATTAGTTTAAGGGAAAGGTATATAAGTTACCTCCAGTTTGAGCACGCCGTTCATCTACAAGATAGACGGTGTTCTCATCTTTATAACATATACCCTCTTTTTTTGAAGTGTGGTTGAGGTCATATTCAATGATTTTCCCACCAAAAAAGTCATCTTTCTCAAAATCTGACAGTTTAACTACTTTATCATAAGTTAGTAGCAATATATCTTTTCCGTCAGCAGATTGAGTAGCCCCGGTTATAAAACAATCTTCCAGATCATCACAGATTTTATAAGTTGTTATGAGCTTTGCTTCAAAAGCGCCCTCTCGTGCGGGTAATTTGTAAACTTTGGTTGTACCATCAAAGTTTCTGTTTCTGTTCCGTGTAAAAAGATACAAACTTTCATCTCTGTAAATGAAAGCTTCAATATCGTAATTACGATCTTTTAAGGCCGCAGGATATTTCTCCTGATCTGATAAAGTAAAAGTTGTTTTTTTCGCGTAAGCGGTATCTACTTCTTTTTGAAGATTGACAATATTAGTAATTGTATAAATAGCCTGCTCACGGCGATCATTGTCATTATTGCCAAAATCTCCTATAAAAAGCCGATTTTTGCCATCAGAAGCCAGGTCTTCCCAATCTTCATTAGTCGCATTTGCAACAATTATTTCCTGTTTTATCAAACCTGTAGAGTCGATAGCATAAACTTCGTTAGGATTTGCATGGTCTGCAATACCGTAAATAAGTTCACTATTTTTAAAGTGCTCAATTCCTGAAATTTCTGCAAGACTTCTTGAGAGATTTGCCACTTTGTTTATATCACCATATTGCTGACAGCCAAAAAAACATAGAAGTGGCAGTATAATAAGTGCTTTTCTCATGATTTTAAGACTCATCAGATTCAGAAATAGGTCCTTCTTCTATTTGTGATTCCTTAGGTTGAGCGATAGTGATTGTCTCTGATCTGAATTTATTTTTAGCAAAGTCAAGTGTACGTATTGGGAAAGGAATATTAATATCATTAGCGTCATAAACTTTCTTAATCGCTTTGATCGCTTTGTTCTGAGCGATTAACACATCACGCTTTTTACGCACATCTGCCCAGAAACGCAAAATGAAGTTGATAGAGCTATCACCAAATTCTTGATAATAAAACTCAATTTCTTCAACGCCTTGTTGAGGAAATTCTTTAAGAATCGTTTCTACAGTTACTTTTTCGACCATTTCCAGATCACTTTCATAACCTACACCACAATTGATAAATACACGACTGCGAGAAGTTTGCGTATAATTTTTAAAGGGAGAGTCAATAATCAATGAATTGGGTATCATTACAAAATTATTGTCTGCTTCTCTTAATACAATACTTCTTAGATTTATATCTTCTACAGCGCCTGCAAAACCATTAGTTTCTACCCAGTCGCCTAATTGTATACGGGGTAAAAAAGAGAGAATAACACCAGAGAAGGTGTTGCTCAACGTTCCCTGCAGGGCAAGACCAATGGCAAGTCCTACAACTCCTGCACCAGCTAGTACTGAGGTTAGCACTTTATCAAGATCCATTATGCCAAGCGCAATAAAAAATCCTATTAAAACAGTAACGGCAAAAGAAGTTTTACCTGTTATTACTTTTATAGAATCCTGGCTCACACGGCGCATCAATACATTACGTACAAATTTAGATACGTATTTGGCAAGAATCCAGAATAGTATAAATACTAAAACTGCCAGAATAAAATTTGGCAGTTTTAATATTATAGCTTCACCCCATCCCTGGAGCTTAGTCACTAATTTTCCGAAATCAAAACCTAAAAAATCTAAATCAGAATTGTCAGAGTCTTGTAATATCATATATTTAATTTACGATTTTTTATGATGTTCTGTCGTTTTCATTCTCCATGCATCAAGCATCCAGCTTATTTTTTCAAGTTCTCTAATGTATGCTCCTATTAGATCAACAGTTCCCTCATCTCCACCTTTTTCAGCAGAGTCTGCAGTAGTGCGTAATTGTTTTAACAAAACACCATGATCCTCAAGCAAAATGTTAATCATTTCTATATCCTTGGTATCACTTGGTGATTCGGTTAAATTTGATTTCTCAAGATAGTCTGTATAATTGCTTAAAGGTTGATAGCGTAAGGTTAAAATGCGCTCTGCGATTTCATCAACTTTTAACTTGGCATCATTATACATTTCTTCAAATTTCTCATGTAAATCAAAGAAATTTTTGCCTACAACATTCCAGTGAAAGTTACGTAGTTTTTGATAATATATATGGTAATCTGATAGAAGAAGATTGAGTTCATCAACTGTTTTTTTTGTTCCTTTTTCGTCTAAATTAAGATAGTTCATTAGTATAGTATAAAATATTTTTATTGTTATCAAATTTAGCATTGCTTTTGTCTTTAGCCAAAAACATTGACTTGTTTAGTATAAGTTTAACTAGATATCAGAGATGTATTTATAGTTAGATTTTAGATCGTTTATGTTAGAATAGATTTAGAAATTATATCTTAGCCGCCCCAGATAATTACAACTTAATCTATGAATGACTTTTTAAGTTCAAAGAAAATTCTCGTTACCGGCGGTGCCGGCTTTATAGGTTCACATCTCATAGCGCGTTTTCTTGACCTTGGTGCATCAGTAATTTGTCTGGATAATCTTGCTACTGGTAAAGAAGCGAATA
>JBALXG010000071.1:0-1537 GCA_036961055.1 Leeuwenhoekiella sp.
AGCCCGATTTTACTATAAATTGGCTGATTTTTTCCATCTACACCTAAAAAATCATTTTTCCCGGCAGGTGTATTAAATGGTTGCACAGGATCGTGATTTCCTGTAGTGATGAAAAATGAAATTCCATAATTCTCTTTGTATTCTTTTAAAATTTCAGCGAGCCCTTTAAGATTTATCGGTTGGCCATCATCTGTATAATCACCGGGAAAAGCGACTAATTCTATTCCGCGTTTTGCGATGTCTTCTAAAACGGCTTTAAGTACAAAATAATTTTCATTAAAAAGCCGTGTAGAATGCAACTGAGCATTCATCATTCTGATTTTGGCTTTCTTTTCGGCTCCTGAAACGGGCAGCCCATCAAAGTTTTCATAATCGGCATATATATCCAGCAAATGAATATCTGCTACAAAAGCGATTTTAGTAGATTGATTTTGAGCTTGTATAGATGAAGTAACTATCAGTATTATAATGAAGTAGAAGCTTCTCAACATAATAGAAATTATTGTGCTAGTTTACAATCTATAATTTTGATTGGTATTATCTTAATGTTAAGCAATAAAAACAGGGATTTTTCAGAACTGATGGGATTTTTACACCTAAGTCAAATAGGCAAGCTATTTACATTACCAAATCTTCAAAAAGTCGTTGTAGCGTTTGATCTAGATTTTCACTAAAGCCGGGATGTGTTTTTGACGTTTGGATAACCGAGCTTCGGGTGGCGGTTAACCATCTATAACGGGACGCAGCATCAAGTTGGGCGATAGGCCCTCCTTGCTTTTTCGCGCAGCAAATAGCTTTAAAAGCTTCCAGATTTTTTTCAACCTGCTCTAAATCTAATTGTGGACAAAAAGCCGAAAATTTTGCAGTATTAAGATGATAGAGCATATCTATAAACCGGGATTGCTTAGCATATATGATCACACCCACATTTAAAAACTCTTCTCGTTCTACCTGTGGGACAATCCTTATAACGGCATATTCATATAAGTGTTTCCCGTGCATGCTGCGCTTCTTTTATAAATATTTGAGAATTTTCTAACCGGGTGGTTAAGAATTGAAGGTATACATTTCTAATTTGATCAGGAGTTTCATCTGCACCTTGCCATTGTAGCCAGTCTTCTGGAATTAGATTTACTATATTCTCAAAGATTTCAGAATTTAGAAGTGCTTTCATATGCAAATCTGTTTCGGTCAATAATGAGGCTTCTGGTAACAATACATGATCTTTTATGAGCGAAAAAGGAGTTTTAGCGGTTTTTTCCCAATTAGTCCACGAGTGGTGAAAGTATAATGTGGCGCCGTGATCTATAAGCCAAAGTTCTTTGTGCCACATAAGCATATTAGTATTTTTAAAAGTTCGGTCAATATTGGTCATAAATGAGTCAAACCAAACGATTTCTGAAGCTAATTTTGCATCAACTTTGGTAACAACAGGGTCAAAATTAATTGCTCCTGATAAAAAGTGTAACCCAATATTTAAGCCCTGACTGCTTTTAAGTAAATCCTGAATTTCCTCGTCTGCTTCTGTTCTGCCAAA
>JBALXG010000071.1:1547-9634 GCA_036961055.1 Leeuwenhoekiella sp.
CTCTGGCACTTTAAATCCTAAAAACCTGCCTATTTCACAGCCTAATAATTCGGCAATTAAAGCTTTAACTCCGTGACCTGCGCCTTTAAATTTCACCACATATTTAAAACCATCATCTGCTTCTGCCACCGCCGGCAGCGAACCACCTTCACGCAGCGGTGTAATATATCGCATTACATTAACCGTTCTTATTTCAACTGCCTTACTCATCATTTAAAGGAAATAGATATACTACAAAAGTAGTTTTTTAGAATCTAGGGTAAGGTGGTAAATTGAATGCTTTTAATAGGATTTTTTGAGAGTAAACTTTACAGAGCTTCGCTAATTTTCACCATAAATTTCCGGTTTTTAAGGGTTAAAAACCGGTTTTTTAGACTGAAAATCGGGTGCTTTTAGAAGTAAACTTGAATGGTTTTAGCAAATTTTAGTTTTAAAATGTAAGTAACTCCTGAATTTTTGTACTGCTTATAAACTGTGTTTCTACTACAACTAGAGTAGATTAGACTACAATTGCTTCGGCATTCCTGCAGATCTTTGTAGAAACAAAAATTAACAATTATGAAAATTGTAACGACAGGTTCATTAGGCCATATTGGTAAACCATTAGTAGAGAAATTACTAAAAAATAAGCATGAGGTAACTGTAATAAGCAGCAGTTCTGCAAAGCAAAAAGATATTGAAAAATTAGGCGCAACTGCAGCTATTGGTTCGCTGGAAGATGTAAATTTTCTAACAGCTACTCTTAAAGGTGCAGATGCTTTCTATTGTATGGTACCGCCTAACAATTATTTTGACCAAGACCTCGATCTTTTGGCTTATTATCGCACATTGGGTACTAATTATGCGCAGGCAATTAAGCGATCAGAAGTAAAACATGTAGTAAATTTAAGCAGTATTGGCGCACATTTAGAAAAAGGCAATGGTATTCTTCGTGGTGCGCACGATGTAGAGCAAATTTTAAATAAACTACCTGAAAAAGTTTCTGTTGTACATATGCGACCTACCTCTTTTTATTATAATTTATATGGTTATACAGATATGATTAAAACGGAAGGTGTTATAGCCGCAAACTACGGTGGGGAAGATTTAATACCCTGGGTTTCTCCTTTTGATATTGCCAGTGCAATTGCTGAAGAAATCACATCTCAAAAAACCGAAAGAAAAGTACGATATGTTGCCAGTGAAGATTTAACAGGTACTGAAACCGCAAAAATTCTGGGTATTGCTATAGAAAAACCAGACCTAAAATGGATTCTTATAAGCGATGAAGAAACATTAAATGGTTTAAAAGCTATAGGAATGAATCCTGATATTGCTGCTGGTCTCGTAGAAATGTATGCAGGTTTACATAGTGGTTTACTCTCAGAAGATTATCGTCGTAATAAACCAGCAATTATGGGACAAGTAAAGCTCAAGGATTTTGCAAAAGAGTTTGCTGCTAGTTATAATTAAATGCGCTATTAAAAAATGTCAGGTAAGCAACCATACAGGATAAAAACCATAAGTGAATATCACAAGTTGATGGGACTTACTAAACCAGAGCATCCTCTCATTACCGTGCTTAATTTTGAGAATATTAAGCGATTGCCCAATGATCCCGGTAGTCGTGTTTTTGATTTCTACTCTATCGCGCTTAAAAGAAATTTTAATGCCTCGATTAAATATAAATATGGACAGCAGTCTTATGATTTTGATGAAGGAGTTATGTTTTTTATAGCCCCTGGGCAGGTTTTTTCAATAGAATCAAGTGGTGATTATCAACTTTCTGGATGGATGCTTCTTATTCATCCAGATTTTTTATGGCATTCACCTTTAGCTAAAACCATAAAGCAATATGAATATTTTAGCTATACAGCACATGAAGCGCTACACCTTTCTGATAAAGAAGAAGGAATGGTAACCGGTATAATGCAAAATATTGCCAATGAGTATCATTCTAATATTGATAAATTTAGTCAAAGTGTAATATTGGCGCAAATTGAATTATTACTAACCTATTCAGATCGTTTTTACAACAGGCAGTTTATCACACGTAAAATCACAAATCACAAAATTCTTGACCGTTTAGAAGCTATTCTAAGTGGCTATTTTAACAATGATAATCTTGCCATAAATGGAATACCCACAGTTCATTTAATTGCAGAACAGCTTAACGTCTCGCCCAGTTATTTGAGCACATTACTTAAATCATTAACAGGAAAAAGTACCCAGCAACACATACATGATAAACTAATTGAAAAAGCTAAAGAAAGATTATCTACGACTGATTTATCTGTGAGTGAAATCGCATATCAACTGGGTTTTGAGCACTCACAATCTTTTAGTAAATTGTTTAAAACCAAAACTAACCTTTCTCCTCTGTCATTTCGCGCTTCTTTTAATTAACTATAATACTGCAAATTTTAACCATTTATAAAATGTATTTCATTTAGCTAAAGACCTAAATTTGTCATTAGTCTAACAACATTTATTTATGACAGCGTCTCCTACACTTATCTGTATTCCTGATATTAGTGGCTTTACACAATTTATGCGTGAAGTTGATTTTGAATTAACCTCTCGCGTAATTCCTGCTTTGCTTAATGAAATAATTTATTCAAACGACCTTGATTTAAAGGTTTCTGAAATAGAAGGAGATGCTGTGCTTTTCTTTAGAAGCGGGGATTTACCAACACTATCTGAGATAATTGAACAGTGTAAAACATTTTACAAAGATTTTTATATACGTATAGAGAAGCTTAGAAAAAAATATGAAGCAGAAGATAAATCACAGGAAATTCCTGAATTATTAGGCCTGAAAATTATTTTGCATTATGGCGAAAAAATTGCGATGGTACCCATAGGTAATCGTATAAAGCTTATGGGAGAAGATGTAATTACAGCCCATCGTTTACTAAAAAATAATATAGAAACAGATGAATATATTCTCATATCAAATGATTTATTAGAGCACTTTGATAAGAATCAATTTAATAAAATATTCAACTGGGGCGAGCTTCATGCTGGTAATATTGAAGTTGAACATTTAGGCACAATTAATTACCACTATATTGATCTTTTGCCCATTAATACAAAATAAACAAGCCGATTTTATACTCATAAAACCTAAAAAACCTGCTCAATGAGCAGGTTTTACTTTTTCTATTTTAGTGAAAGTTACCTCACTAACTTCTTATATTTAATACGTTTTGGCATTAAATCTCCACCAAGACGTTTCTTTTTATTTTCTTCATAATCTGAAAATCCTCCTTCAAAGAAGTAAACCTGACTATCGCCTTCAAAAGCAAGAATATGTGTACATATTCTATCTAAAAACCAACGGTCGTGAGAAATAACCACGGCACAACCGGCAAAATTCTCAAGTCCTTCCTCAAGTGCACGCAGCGTGTTTATATCAAGATCGTTAGTAGGCTCATCAAGCAACAGCACGTTACCTTCTTCCTTTAAAGTCATCGCAAGGTGAAGTCTGTTACGCTCCCCACCAGAAAGCATCGATACCTTCTTATTTTGTTCGCTTCCGCTAAAGTTAAATCGGCTTAAATAAGCACGACTGTTTACTTGCTTCCCGCCCATCATGACAAGTTCCTGACCCTCACTAAAGTTTTGCCAGATACTTTTTTCAGGATCAATATTAGAATGTGCCTGATCTACGTAAGCGATTTGCGCAGTTTCACCCACTTCAAAACTTCCCTTTTCAGGTGTAATTTCGTCCATTATCATCTTAAAAATGGTGGTTTTACCAGCACCGTTTGGTCCAATAATACCTACAATTCCCGCTTGCGGAAGTGTAAAATTAAGATCTTCATAAAGCAATTTATCACCAAAGGCTTTACTTACTCCTTTTGCCTCAATCACATTTGTACCCAATCGTGGACCATTAGGAATGTAGATTTCAAGCTTTTCATCAGTCTGCTTTTGATCCTGACTCAACAATTTATCATAATTACTCAAACGCGCTTTCTGTTTAGCCTGACGACCTTTAGGCGCCATACGCACCCATTCAAGTTCGCGTTCTAAAGTTTTCTGGCGTTTGCTTGCTTGTTTTTGTTCCTGAGCCATGCGCTTAGACTTCTGCTCAAGCCATGAAGAATAATTACCCTGCCATGGGATGCCCTCTCCCCTATCAAGTTCAAGAATCCATCCGGCAACATTATCAAGAAAATAACGGTCGTGCGTTACGGCGATTACCGTCCCTTTATATTGTGCCAAATGATGCTCAAGCCAGTGTACACTTTCTGCATCAAGGTGGTTAGTAGGTTCATCAAGAAGCAACACATCTGGTTCTTGTAATAAAAGTCGGCAAAGGGCAACACGGCGACGTTCCCCACCAGAAAGTACACCTATTTTTTGATCTGCCGGTGGTGTGCGCAACGCATCCATTGCGACTTCCAGCTTGTTATCAAGTTCCCATGCGTTACGTGAATCGATCTCATCCTGTAGAACAGCCTGACGATTCATCAGTTTTTCCATCTTATCTGGATCTGAATATACCTCTTCAAGACCAAATTGATCATTTATACTATTATATTCATCAAGAATAGCGACAGTTTCTGCAGCACCTTCTTTTACAATTTCAAGTACTGTTTTATCATCATCAAGTTTAGGCTCCTGCTCAAGATAACCTACTGTAAATTCTCTATCTGAAGTTACATCTCCCTGATAGTTTTTTTCAACGCCGGCGATTATTTTAAGCAAAGTAGATTTACCAGAACCGTTAAGTCCCAGAATACCAATTTTTGCTCCGTAGAAAAAACTGAGATACATGTTTTTTATTACAGGAGTATTTGCCCCGGGATAGGTTTTTGAAACCCCGGACATAGAAAATATTATTTTTTTATCGTCTGCCATTTTATTTTTTTGATTTTTAAAAATTGAAGTATTACACTAAAAAACACCTTTTTTGAAGCGATTTTCAGATTGTACAAATGTCCTAAATTTTGCTGACTTTATTACGCTAATGTACTCTCCTTATTGGCTAAACTCTTTATTAATGCAATTGAAGAAGTCTTAGAATTATTGCGAGCTGGCCGGTATGATAAGCGTTATGTTCAATAACTAACATGATCTCACGAAGTAAAGTTTGATCCTTACCGTTTTTTACCGTTTGAAGCAGCGTATCAGGTGCATCAGAAACAAATTTTATAAGTTCATCACGTTCTCTAAAGTAATTGCTTTGTAGGTTCTTCCACTCGTTTTCAGTCTGCGGTTCTTGTTTTGATGGCCAGTAATCTTTAGGCCATTCTCGAGTTTCATAAGAATCTGAAGCACAGAAATCAAGAATATCACGCTGCGCATACGTCATGTGATAGAAGATCTCATAAAAAGAATACGGCAAATTATGCGGTCTCACTCCTACCTTTTCAAAAGTAATTTCATCTAGAAATTTTTCTACAGATGTAAAAGCCTCACCACCTTCAAGATGCTTTGCCAGACGGTTAACAATTGCGACATTATTATCCATTTTTACAGTATATTAAACATTAAATTAAACCCTGCCTTTAAGCGCGTTAAAAACCCATGCGATTGCAAAAAAACCAATGCCTACGGCGCCAAAACCATATCCTGCAACATCCTTATAGCGTATTGCTCCCAGAGCAATTAAAGCTAAACCTACAACTATCATTATAAAAGTGGCCCATCCCAGCACTGTATTTTTGTTCATCATTATGTAAAAATTAATTAACGCTGAAAAGCCTCATCTACTTATCATAAGACTTTAATGGAATGATCTAAATTACATTCCGGCGCGGTTGAAATACAAATATCGTTATTTCGTATAATTATACCTATTGATAACGACAACGAATTCGTATTTTCGTCTGTACTGAAAATTTGCGTTAAGGATTGAAGCGAGCTACCGTGTAGCGCTGAAAGCCTGGCACCGGTTTGCCTTTGCAAAACCGGTGAAACGCCCAAAAAATGATTATGGATCTTAATTTCAACAAAAACGAAGATTACAATAAATTACTTGTTTCTGATATGAAACAGCGTTTTGCAATCGTCAAACTGGGCGGTGGTGAAAAACGCATTGCAAAACTTCATGACAAAGGCAAATTAACTGCCCGGGAACGCATCGATTTTTTGCTTGATAATGCCGAAAAAGCCATAGAAATAGGAGGTTTTGCAGGCGATAATATGTATAAAGAACATGGCGGTTGTCCCAGTGGTGGCGTTGTGGTTAAGATAGGAAACGTGTCTGGTAAAAAATGTATTATTGTCGCAAATGACGCGACTGTAAAAGCAGGAGCCTGGTTTCCTATCACCGGAAAAAAGAATCTAAGAGCGCAGGAAATAAGTATAGAAAACCGACTTCCTATTATTTATCTCGTAGATAGCGCCGGCGTTTATTTGCCGCTACAGGATGAAATCTTCCCTGATAAGGAACATTTTGGCCGTATTTTTCGCAATAATGCGGTAATGAGCAGCATGGGAATTACCCAGATAAGTGCCGTAATGGGCAGCTGTGTAGCGGGCGGTGCATATTTGCCCATCATGAGTGATGAGGCGATGATCGTTGATAAAACCGGGAGTATTTTTCTTGCCGGAAGCTATCTTGTAAAAGCCGCGATTGGGGAAAGTGTAGATAATGAGACGCTAGGTGGCGCTAGCACACACTGCGAAATAAGCGGTGTTACAGATTACAAAGCTACAGACGACAAAGATGCGCTCACGCGTATTAAAAATATAATGGATAAAATTGGTGATTTTGAAAAAGCGGGTTTTAACCATAAAAATCCGGTAAAACCTGCCGAAAATCCGAAAGATATCTACGGAATTTTACCAAAAAAACGCAGCGATCAATATGATATGATGGAGATCATAAAACGCCTTGTAGATGGTTCTGAATTTGAAGAATATAAAGCGCTTTACGGTCAAACAATAATTACGGGCTACGCCCGCGTTGACGGCTGGGCTGTGGGAATTGTCGCGAATCAGCGAAAAATAGTTAAAACGAAAAAAGGCGAAATGCAGTTTGGCGGTGTTATTTATAGCGATAGCGCAGACAAGGCAACACGCTTTATTGCAAATTGTAATCAGAAAAAAATCCCGCTGGTGTTTTTACAGGATGTTACCGGCTTTATGGTGGGCAGTAAAAGTGAGCAAGGCGGAATTATAAAAGACGGTGCAAAAATGGTGAATGCTGTAAGTAATTCTGTAGTGCCAAAATTTACAGTGGTTATAGGAAATTCATACGGCGCCGGTAATTACGCCATGTGTGGTAAAGCTTACGACCCCAGATTAATTGTTGCCTGGCCTTCGGCAGAACTGGCTGTAATGAGCGGCAATAGTGCTGCAAAAGTTTTATTGCAAATAGAAACCGCTTCGCTAAAAAAACAAGGAAAGGAAATCACTCCTGAAGTTGAAAAAGAGCTTTTTGATAAAATCAAAAACAGATATGATGAGCAGGTTTCTCCGTATTATGCCGCTGCCAGGTTATGGACAGACGCGATTATAGATCCGCTTGATACCAGAAAATGGATTTCTACCGGAATTGAAGCTGCAAATAACGCTCCTATCACAAAGCCCTTTAATCTAGGTATAATTCAGGTTTAGGCGGTTTTTCGGCCTATTTCTCCGATTTTGGTAATAATAGGGCAGATTTTAGATAAAATTTTCGAAATCGATACAGCATTTAAAATCATAATTTCAGACTTTAGTAATATTTAAATAGTTCTTATAAATGGCACATGTTTCTATAGGCTCTACCAAGCCGCTTCTTTCTTTCTGGCAACTCTGGAATATGAGTTTTGGCTTTCTGGGTATACAATTTGGCTTTGCGCTACAAAATGCAAATGTTAGTCGGATTTTTGAAACGTTAGGTGCTTCTCAAGATGAACTACCTATTTTATGGCTTGCCGCTCCAGTTACCGGTTTACTAATTCAGCCTATAATAGGCTATTACAGTGATCGCACGTGGCATCATCGCTGGGGAAGACGCAGACCTTTTTTTGCTGCCGGTGCTATTCTGGCGACTTTTGCACTTTTTATTATGCCTAACAGTACTGCTTTATGGATGGCGGTGATTATGCTCTGGATTATGGATGCTTCTATAAATATAAGCATGGAACCTTTTAGAGCCTTTGTAG
>JBALXG010000072.1:0-9592 GCA_036961055.1 Leeuwenhoekiella sp.
GCAGAAACACCTACTAAAAGTCCGATTTTGTGTTTATTAATCTCCTTATTATATTGAAGTAATGCTTCAGTTAAATATTCATTAGAAGTATTCTGAGTAATATTATACTGAGCTGTAGGATTATTATCGTTGTTATTATTACCCCTGTTATATACAGGAATAAAATTCCATCCAGCATAATTTTGTGAATTAAAGCTAAAGTTTACGGTTGCAGTAAAATCGCTTAAAAAGTCATAATCTAATCCAAAGTTTCCTAAAACAAGATTTCTGCCATTATCATTATCTGGTTGTAAAGCAGCAGCAAGCACGTTAGTACTTGTACTTATTAAACCAGAATCTGTAAAAGCACCATAATTACCATCATTGTCATAAGGAACATTAGTTCCTGTAGTATTAGACAAATAAGGCACGTTTCCAAATAATTTAAGGAGACCATAATAACCCTGCCCTAAATTTTGATAATTTTCGTTGTAAGAATATTTAAGATCTGCTTTTACTTTAAGTTTATCTGTAACATCAAAATCTACATTCATACCTACGTTGTAGCGTTTATAAGAAGAAGCAATTACTACACCATCTTCATCAATCAATCCTGCTGTAAAAGCGGCTCTTAATTTATCTCCACCACCACGTATACTTACGCTATGTCCCATTCTAAAACCATTGCGAAAGGCGTAATCCTGCCAGTTAACGCTTCTTAAAGAATTTGGGTCACTCCACTCAGGCAGCAAATCATTACCTTGTGCTGTGCCCAGTTCACTTGCGAAACTTGCGAATTGCTGAGCATTTAACATGTCTATATTCTTAGGAGCAGAACGAACACCTGTCCATGAATCTACAGAGATTATCATTTTATTTTTAGTTCCCTGTTTAGTTTCTATGATAACGACACCATTACTTGCGCGTACACCATATAAAGCTCCCGCAGATGCATCTTTTAGTACAGAGATTGACCCTATATCATTTGGGTTTAGAAATGATATATCCTGTGTAGGAAAACCATCGACTACATAAAGAGGTGTCGTATTACCAAAAGATCCTACACCACGTATATTCACAGATACTGAAGAGCCCGGAGCTCCAGAGTTTTGTGTAACCTGAACACCGGCTGTTTTACCTTGTATTGCCTGATCTACGCTAGTATTAGGAAAGCTAGTAAGCTCTTCTGAACTAATTGAACTAACCGCACCCGTTACATCCTTTTTAGCGGATGAACCATATGCCACAACCACAACTTCCTCAAGACTTTGTGAATCCTCCTGCATGGTAACATTGATGACAGATCTAGATCCCACAGTTTCTTCTATTTCATTAAAACCTACATATGTAAAAACTATAACGTTATCTGGTGAAGCCGTAAGTGAATAGTTCCCGTCAAAGTCTGTAGATGCACCAACGCTGGTTCCCTGAATAATTACGTTTACACCTATTAAAGGTGTGCCGTTAGGATCAATAACAGTTCCTGTAACTGTTTGCTGAGCAGCAGCCTGAAATGCAGTACAAAGAAAAAATCCTATGAATAATGTCATAAGCCAATTTCCCTTCAAATTGCATTGAAAATAAAGTTTGCGCATAAAGAATAAAATTTGTTAAATAGTTATTTTACAAAACCTCATAAATAATATCAATAGTCTAATTTATACAGATTTATGAGACCCAATATAGTAATCAAAAGTAGCAGTGTTATTAACGTTTTAGTAATATGATTTTATCATTTGCTTATCATATTTTGCCTATTTACAAAATATCTAAATGGTAAATTATTATACCCCTAAAATAATCTTCTGATTATTGACAATAACACATTTTATACAATGCTGAGACGTCACATGTGGGAAGTATGAAATATAAAATATTCTACGTTCAAAGCCTATTCAGAAAATAATGAAACAAAACTAGCTCCGTCAAGTTCAAATGATAATTGACCATTAATAACTTTTACAGCTTGCTCTTTCTCAAAAGATTTTTCCTGATTAGTAACATAAACGATCATATCTGTAATACCTACAGGAAGTCCCGCAATTTTTATCTGCCGAGTAGCTCCTTTATTTACCATATGTATCGCATATGTACCATTTTCTCTACTGCCGAAGGCTGCACATCTTACATCATCTTTATCAACTATTAGAGGAATTGATTTTAATCCCTTAGGAGTAGAACCCAGTTGTTTTAAGTTGAAAAAACGCTGTTGTGGATATAATTTATCCATTGTATTACCAAATAATCCACCGCCAGAAAGCACAGAATAGTCTGATGTAAGCTGCCATTGCAAAATGGTAAGAGGCTGTGCTATTTTAAGAATTTTTATATATACATCAATTTCATCAAGCGCATATGTAGGTTCTTCAAAAATAAGTGGATATCTCCATGCCCCTGCATCAATACTACCTTCTCCCACAAATAATGGCGCTCCTACTCTATTTGCAATATCTCTCCATTTGATAAGATTTTCGTCTGTCCACCCTCTCCAGGAATGAAAAGAAACACCGCCAATAAATGGCCTGGTCTCAGGATCCATTGAAGCAACAGTTGTAAAATCCCAGGAATTTGCATCTGAATTATCACCCAGAAAAAATTTAGTACCCAAACCTTCTTTTTTAAAGTACCTTCCCAGCTCTTTAATGAGCATGTTATGCTCTTCAGGTGTCTGGCGCACATCTATACCTAAATCTGATTCATTAAAAGAAAACATGACAGTTTTAACGCCATATTCTTCCTTTAAATATTTTATATACGAAGTAATTGATTTGTAAATAGCCTCTTTTTTATTTTGATCTAGCGCATTACCACGCGAACCATCAAGATTTACACCTCTTACCCGCTCACCTACTATTGCCCAATCTGGCGCAAACCATGCAGCTAATATTACCGGGATACCCATTTTATCTAAACGCTGTGCCATCTCAAGAGATGCTTTTACTTTAGGATCAATATTTCCTTTTTTGGCTTCAGCAATAGGATCTGTAGTTTCATCAGGATTCCACTGTCTCCATGGCATTTCTACTCTAGACCATGCAACTCTTAAATTCTCCAGACTATAATCTATAACCTGAGGATCCATTTTAGGGTTTTGAAGTCTGAAATTGCCACCTATCCCATCAAATTCTGCACCTTCCTGCTCTGGAAAGATTTTAAGCATTACCGGCGATTTATCAATCTCTCCGGTAGCTTTTATAGTAAATGTATTGCTGAAAATTTCTTCCGCTTTTATAGAACCGGCGGCAATTTTAAAATCAATTTCTACTGTAGAATTTATAGAATCGTTTTCAATTATAAGCTCTGTAGGCTTTTCAAATGTAATAGATAACTGTCGTTTAGGTGATTTAATATCAATACCTGTTGCAATCACTTTATAATTAGCATCCTTATAGGTTGTGTTTATTTCGCTAAGCGAAAAAGAAGGAGCGCTTGTAATTTTAAAACTGGTATCCTCATCATATTCTTTCGGCAATTTTAAGCGAAAAAATGCTCCGTTTATTAATGTGTCAACTTTGGACGAAAATTGCACCGAAACAGAAGCTTTTCCCGCTTCAGGGGAGGATATTTTGTTCTTCCAGCGTATAGCATCTCCCATTTCATAGCTGAAAATTTTATCGGCTCCTTCTCTGGTAAAATCGGTGTTTTGACCCTCTTTTCTGGTTTCCCAGGTACTATAATCCGTTTTAACAAATGCCAGGCTCGTTTCAAATTCCATCAACTGATTATTTACACGAATTCCTGTAAGATTTCCCCAGGTTGTAAATTCGGCTTGACCGTAATTTCTTAAAGGCAGCAATGCAGTAACCAATAAGAATAAGCGTAGTAATTTTTTCATAGTCTGAAAATTGTCTTCTTTATTTTTTAATATTTACTTCGTCCCGGGTTAATACCTTAGAATAATTATAAACTTCCTTTACATGTTCTGGTGTATTTGCTGTCTCAAGCCAGTTTGACCAGATCATAAACCACGACCATTTAGGTTGCGCTTCAAGCACATTAGTCTTAGGCAATTGTCCTACTTCTCCTAAAGCGATGGGTTTACCATCGGCAAGATCTAAAAGCTCATTATAATCTTTTTGCTCATAATCATTATTATAAACATCTGTAGCAAGAATATCAACATATTCTGCGCCCGGATAAAAGTCGGCATACGCGAAAGCCTCGTCCTGCGGAATGTCACGCGGGCCATTTGCATTCCACACCCAGATTAAATTATTAAGGTGATGATAGTTTACAAAGCGGTCATACATTAACTGCCATAATTTTGCATAACCATCTGCACCTTTTCTGTTTCCCCACCAGAACCAGACACCATTCATCTCATGATAAGGTCGCCATAACACAGGCACATTTGCTTTTTGAAGATCTTTTAAATGCGTGGCAACATTATCAAGCTGCGCCAGCCATCTTTTATTTAATACAGAGCCCGGAGTGATAAGTTCATCCCACTGGGCATCTGTAATTTCATCCTGTACACTTGTTGACCAGCCATACGGCGCATCATCCATTGGGCGGCCTACGTGCCACATTAAAGTCACGATCGCACCTTCTTTATTTTTATTAATCGCTTCTTTTACAACTCTGTCACCCGGATCATTTTGCCCATTCCAATAAAAATCTGTTCCCCAAACAGCAGGGAATTTTCCGCTTATTTCTTCAGCTTTATTATAAAACTGATCTGGTTTTTCATTATAACTGTGTTGCCCGGCAAGAATATTTCCGTTTAAGGAATAAATATACTTCAGTAGAGTTTTTGCTTCCGCAGAAGCATTTTTATTTACCGGCACTTGAGAATATCCTGCAACAGCTAAAAAAAGGATGAGAAATGTAACTTTATATTTCATTAAACCGATAGCTTATTATTTTTTATTAAGTAATTGATCTGCAGCTAAAACCAGAAATAAATAATCTGTCGTTCCACCACCTAAAACATATTCGGTTTGTTGCCAAAGAAACGGCCACTCAAGCAGTTCAGGAAAATTTGGTCGTATTAATGCGGTTCCAGAACCTATCCCTCCGGGAATATATGAGGCTTCTCCCCTGTTAAACCCGTAGGCCTGCGTTAAAGATCTTGATCCTACTCCTGATGCAAAGGATGAAGTGTTTACACCGGGATGAACGCCCAACACAAAATTCATAGCACTCAACATATATTTATCAGGAAATATATCAGGAAAACTGGTATGCAAATAATATTGCTGCATCCCAAAGTTTTGAATTCCCCAGCCAGCCCCCCAAATATCTGGTGTGTATGGCATCCCGTAAGGAGTTTTAGTTCCGTCAGCTTCTACAGTTTTGTAATAAGACTTTACAGCTGCTGTTATTGCCTTTTTAAACTTGCTGTCTTTTAGAAGTGGCATAGCCGGACCTACAACCCAGCCCGTCTGAGCAATATTATCTGTAATAAGTGTGCCATTTTCTATAAGAAATTGTGCATATTGATCATCTTCTGTGGTGCGCAATAATTCTACCGCGAGACTGGTTTTCTGTAACGGACTTCTGGTTTTTGTTATTTTCCAGATTTCTTCTGCAATTGAAAGACAATCTGCCGCAAGAGAATCATTATAACCTTTTAAAACTCGGGCGGCGGCGGCAAGTCCCGCTGCAGCGTTAACCTCTCTGCCGGGATTATCTTCAGTAAAAACCCATCGATCATCAGGAGCACCTTTTTGACCCATCGCTATATTTTCATCTTCGGCTTTATTTGAGAAAATCTCATTGTCACTATGATTTACAGGGTCACCCAATAAAACATATTGTCTTTTAGTAGGTACAATAATACCTCTGTAAAATCTTCCCATTGATTTATAACCGCCAACAATTGATAAAGCGCCGTGTTCTATTTGTTGCAGAACATCTGGTTTACCATCTGGCTGAAGCATTTCTACGACTCTGCTTTCCTCATCAATGCTGGTATTATCATATTGCACATTAAACAACTCATAAATATGCGCAAGCCCTTCTACAGTTGATGCCTGTGATTCTACCCGTAGATCATAATCACCTGCGTCATGCCAGCCTCCTATGTTAATTCCCGGCACATGCTCGCCAGATTTGTATTTAGTCATAGTTTCAGGCCCTTGAATATAACCGTCAAAATGATTATAATCTACAGGCGCCATACGCGCATCATCCATATGACAGAGCCCATGCCAAACCTTATACCTGTCATTTACCCGCATGTGGCACATTTGTACCGGCAAAAAATATTCAAGTGTAGGCTGCCATACATCTCTCTGGTAAACATCTTTATTAATCTGAAAAGGCTCTGTCGTGTACTCACCGTATTTTACAACATACATTCCAGGCTCTTTTACTTTAGAAAAATCAAGCTGATAATATTTATACCGAAGAAAATCGCCCCATTCAG
Source organism: Leeuwenhoekiella sp. (assembly GCA_036961055.1). Classification (GTDB taxonomy): domain Bacteria; phylum Bacteroidota; class Bacteroidia; order Flavobacteriales; family Flavobacteriaceae; genus Leeuwenhoekiella. The sequence continues at coordinate 6,350 of JBALXG010000072.1, forward strand.
ACGGATTTTCGGTCAAAACAGGGGTAAAACCTCCCTCATTATTTATCCTTAAAAGCTGTGCTTCCTGCAAATTTTTATCCCGTCTGTCTGTTTCTATAACCGCAACTTTTTCCTGATCAGGATGATAACCTACCTGAGAAACCTGAACTACCGGACTATATAAAAAGTCTTTTACTACCGAAGGAGTTACCAGCCATTCAACAGCGTTTTTCGTTACACCTGCCGGCACTAGTGAGCGCACTACAAACCAGCCGTTATTATGTTTTGCTCTTCCATCAATTAACTGAAGATCTCCTCCGGCCAGGTTTTTAATACTCAACGTTTGTTTTTCATCTTCAGGAACGATAACTAATTCTTTTCCTGTTGCCATAGGGGTAAGCTGAAACTCCTTATCATCGTCATAAAATCCGGGGCCGTTAGGTTGACGATTAAAAATTCCGAAGTTATCATCCATATAATAAGACTTTCCAAAAAGTATTCCCGGAAACAGCTCAATATTCATCCCTACTTTACCTACCCATTCTTCTGGTAAAGGTTTGTCAAGATCTACAACTATTTTAAAAGCTTTCCCTTGCGGAACAACTTTTAGCGTATAAGTCATATCCAGATCTGGATAGATTATAGGATTAAAACCTTTTCTATCTTTAGAGGCATCAGGATAAGTCATTTTAACACTTATTTCCTGAGTTTCTTTATTCACCATTCTTTCACCCACTTTTGGCACCGGTTGCCACTGTCCCGGCGTAGGCTCAAGCCGTAAATCACCATTTGTTGCAACGCGTATGCCGTTTTGAATAAGCCCTACTCCACCCTGATGACTTTCAGGATAAAAATCATGAGCGAGCATAACATCTGCGCCGCGCATCTCAAGATATTCCTGATCATTTAATTTAAAAACATTAGTAGAATCTGCCTGAGATTGACAATAACCTTGTAGTGTTATGAAAAAAAGCAGGGAATAGTAAATTTTACGCATTGTAGATAGAATATTTAAAATTTAAAACTAAGGCTAACGAGGAGGTACTCTTAATACTATTTTCACAATCTGCGGTACTATATTTTCAAAATACCGCAAGGTCAAGGTATTCTATTATCTTTAAACTGTCAAATATGAAATTTATGCTAAACAAATTATTTTTAGGAGTCTTTTTTGTACTCCTTGTAAGCTCATGTAAGCAAAAGCAAGAAGCTCCGGTTGCCGAAGAGAATAAAAACCCAAATGAAGATTTAATTGCGCAGTTAGAAACAGCAGCGACCACAAACCTGATAGACAAATGGTACCCGCTTGTAATAGATAGTACTGATGGCGGATATTATAGTGATGTCACTTATGATTTTGAACTTGGTGAAACCAAAACTAAAATGATTGTGAGCCAGGCTCGCCATATTTGGACTACCTCTAAAGCAGCAGAATTATATCCAGACAGCTCCTCTTCATATCTGAATTATGCAAAACATGGTTTTGAGTTTTTACGCGATGTTATGTGGGATAAAGAAAACGGCGGTTTTCATAATTTAATTACTAAACAAGGTAAACCCATATCAAAGTACGGTGAAGATAAAACCGCTTACGGAAACTCATTTGCCATTTATGCCCTGGCTGAATATTACCGCGCTTCAAAAAATGAAGAAGCGCTTGAGCTTGCAAAAACTACGTTTAACTGGCTTGAAGAACACAGCCATGATCAAGAATATAAAGGTTATTATCAATCTCTTAAATTAGATGGAACTCCCATTGAACGCACAGCAGATTTAGAATCTACTTCAGAAGTAGGTTATAAAGACCAGAACAGCAGCATTCATTTACTGGAAGCCTTTACTAATTTATATGAAGTATGGCCTGATGGTGTAGTTGCAGAACGCATTAATGAATTATTAGTTCTAATACGCGACACGATTACAACTGAAAAAGGGTACATGAATTTGTTTTTTGAAAAAGATTGGACGCCTGTTACCTATAAAGATCAATCTAACGAAGAAATTAAAAAGCATTATTATCTCGATCATGTTTCCTTTGGCCATGATGTAGAAACAGCATATTTAATGCTAGAAGCTTCTCACGCGATAGGTATTAAAAATGATACCCTTACCTTAAATAAAGGAAAAATAATGGTAGACCACGCTTTAAACAACGGTTTTGATAATGAAGTAGGAGGTTTTTACGATGGCGGTTATTATTTTAAAGGTGATGACAAAATTACTGTTGTAAATGAAGAAAAAAACTGGTGGTCTCAGGCCGAAGGTCTCAACACCTTGTTATTAATGAATCATTATTTTCCTGAAGATAAAATAAATTATCGTGAGCATTTTGATAAATTATGGGACTATACTCAGAAGTACACAATGGATACTGAACATGGCGGCTGGTATGAATGGGGAATCGATAAAACACCATCATCTAAAACAGCATTAAAAGGACAAATTTGGAAAACTACTTATCACAACTTTAGAGCTTTGACTAATTGTATTGAGCAATTAAAAAAGGAGAATTAAAAGATTTTTTAAATTATTAACTCTAATGTTAAATCCTTCTCAAATGAGATTTTATTAAGAATATTTGATGTGAATAAATTGTATCTTTATGTATCAATTAACATAAAAACTAAGTTATGAAAACCACACTTGAAGAAGCAAAAGAAAGAAGTCACGATGAAATAGTTTCTGATTTAAGAGAGTTGCTTGAAAAGAATTATGATGCAGAAAAAGGTTTTAAAAAAGCTATTGAAGATGCAAAACATGAAAACCTTAAAACGTATTTAAAAAAACAAGCAGCACAACGTAACCATTTTGCAACCGAAATTGATAAGATCTTACATAATCTGAATGCGCATACAGAAGAAACTGGAAGTACTGCCGGAACTCTACATCGTGCATGGATAGATATTAAAACTGCATTAAGCGGTCATAGTGATGAATCTATTCTTGAAGAATGCATACGCGGTGAAAAAGCGAGCGTTAAGGAATATGAAAATAAACTAAATAAAGACAATCATTTTAAACCAGAGATAGCTGCGGTTTTACAAAAACAGCTTACTGAAATAAAAACTACATTGTCAACAGTAAAATCATTAGAAAATCTCGCATAATTTAGAAAATGAGATTTCTGATAGAAAAACCTGACGATAACTCTTCAGGTTTTTTTTATGCGTTGTTTTAAGATTCTCAGTTTAAATTTCAAGTCACCCTATTCTGAAAGCTTCCCGATGATTAGGCTTAAATATAATCTTCATGCGATTCTGAAAT